>JAUCDU010000046.1:0-12176 GCA_034674825.1 Giesbergeria sp. | reverse complement strand
CACACCCCACCCCGCAGCACCCCTCGCGCTGCCCCAACGCGCCACCGGCGCCGCGCGGCCCGCAGCCACGCCGCCGTCCCCCCCACCCGCGCGCGCGCGCGCCGGAGCCGCCGGCTCAAGCCGTACACGCTGGATTCGCAGGCCGGGGCCAATCGATTGCTTGAGCAAAGAAATGAAAGCCACCGGATCGTATTGCGCCCCGCCGTCGAGCGTTCGCGCAAACTCGGCCGCCGGCACCAGCTTGTCCGGCGCCTGAATGGAAGAAGCAGACTCGATCCGACTCCGCAACGCCTGAAGCTCCATCCGCTGCTGTTGGCCCGCCAGGCGCAGCTGCTCTGCGCGTTGCCCCAACAACACACCTCCCGCCATCAAGCCAACGGCCGCCACTGCTGTCACCAACGTGATGGCCAGCACCCAGTTTTCAGCGCGCCAGGCGAGACGCTCGCCCAATGTATTGAGCGCATGCTGACCTGCAGCCGCACGGGCGAGCTCCGGCAGCACTGTTTCTATACGCTCGCCATCCATGTCTAGTTCGACAGCGGGCTGAATCACAGGCGTCCCGCCAAGCGCTTGCTGTACGGCTGCAAGGCAGATGTCGCTATCGCCAGACTGCTCGCTCCAAAGCGTTCCCCATTGCACCGCATCCGGCCCGACATTCCCGAGAACAGCCCCTTGGTTGCTGGTGAGCACCTGAGCCGCATTGGCAAGAGCAGACGCTTCAGATCCAAGCGCTTGGGTGGAACCAAAGCGCATGCCTTCTTCCGTCTGCGCAAAGCACATCAAACGCCGCTGTGAGAGCAGCAACCGCACCTGGCCATTCGTTACGCCATGACACAGCAGGCCAGACGCTGTCAGTACGATGCAGTGATTCTCCTGCCCCGTAGCCCATTCCATGCATCTCTGCCAAAGCTCCAAGGAAACAGCGGAAAAATAAGCCTGAAAGCCACCGGGCACCTTGATGAGACGATGAACCACGATATGCGCAGATCCTTCCACCAAGCCCTCAGTGCGCACACGTTTTTCGATGAGCGCCTTGGCGAATTCGGATTTGCCTTCGAATCTCCAGACGTCCGTGAAAATGTCGTCAATATCCAGAACGACCAGTGCGTTGTGCGTGAGACGCGGCCACGGAAAAGCAGACTGCGCGCGCCCAGCGTGACAATGGGTCCAACCTGTACTGGCAACACGGTAGAAATGTTCGGTAGCAATGCTCATGGCAATGTCCTGAGCGGCGGGGCAGCGACGCGCGTTTGAAAGTACAGCGTGCCGCTCGCACTGAGCGTCAAACCTTTGTCACTCACTTGCGGGGGAAGGAACAACCCAGCGTCCTCCGACACAGTGGCAAGGTCGAACACATCGGCGACAAAAATAGATCCCGTGACGTTGCGCTCAAGTTCTGCAAGGAATTGGGAGGCCTCGACGCGCGTAGCTGGCCCCGGAGAGCGACGCAGTCGGCGCTCGCCCCATTGGGCAGGGTCAAAGCCCAAGCGATCCACTTGCGCTTCGAGATCTCGCAGCGAATGCATCAGCTGCTCACGTCGCTGCACCTCCGGCATCAGCCGACGGGCATTTTCCAGACTCTGCTGCTCTTGCGCGAATTGCCTGCGTTCGAAAGCAAGCTGCTTGAGCCCGCTTTGCGCCAGCCAAGCACCAGCGCTCAGAAACAGCGTTGCGACTGCCAAGAGCAGCAGCTTGAATGTGCGAGCGGCATTCAATTACTGCTCCATGATCCAGTGCGCCGTCAACAGAATGACCCGGTCTTCGTCCAGCGTACGGCCCGCTGCAGCTCCCCCTGCGCTTCCGCTGGTATTGTCGATTGCCGACCGACCATCGCTGTTGGTCATTGCACTATTTGCTGCAGTGCCAGCAATATTCACGCCCTGGGTATTGTTCGCCTCCCATTGCGTGCCGGGTGCGTTGGCTTCGGTCGCGCCTGCATGCGCGGGTCGGCCTTGAATGCGAAAGCGCCCCTCGCGCGAATCAGGCTTGCCGTCAATTGCTTGGTCCATGAATCGTGCAAGATCCGGCGTCAAACCACGAATCACCATCACGTTTCCTGCCCCGCTAGCGGTGCCTGAGGTGTTCCACTGAAAACACACCTGCAATTCGGCCGCATTTCCATTGGAGTCGATGTAGAGAAAGCGGTCTTCGTGCCCTTCCCCGCGACCTGGAGGCATCCGAACCCCCACCCGCGTCATGAGCGTGCGCAGATTCTGGGTAAGCGCCAGCGGCGCATCGCCCGGGCCCACCGTATCGGCCGCATAACCCTGACCACTGCAGATCTTGCGTCCACGGTTGGAAAAATTCTCGGGAATGCCGGCTACCGCCATCGACCCGGCACGATTGCATGCGTTGGTGCCTGCCGGAATCTCGGTTTCCGCGCCATTGACCATATAGGTTGGCGCCTGCTGGCAATCGCCCAGTACCCCGCCTGTGCGCTGGTAATACTGGTCATATGCCATCTTCCATTGATAGACAAACTTATTGATTGCCTTTTGATACTCGGCATTGCGCTGAACGTCCTTGGCAATGGCGACCGCGCCAAGGATGAGTCCAATGACCGCCAGCACCACCGCCAACTCCACCAAAGTAAAGCCTTGCTGGAACTTTTGACCAAAACTGCGTAATGAATGTGCTTTTTTCATCGGATTCTTTGCAATGCGTGAATAGGGTTTGAAACCGGGCAAATTGAAATTCGCGTTATTGGTTCATCCGGTATATGGCCGTGACAATGGCCACCTGGTCTTCGTCCAGACTCCGATCGTCCGCTGTACCAATCGAATCGCGGTTGGTCGCGTTCCACGCCTGCCCTGGACCGTTCACAGCGCCGCCCGCGTTGTTGAGCACACCTTGGCGCCGAAAGCGCCCTTCTCTCTCGTCGGGTTTGCCGTCGATCATCTGGTCCAGCGCCCGCGCGAGGTCGGGCGTCAAACCGGTAATCACCATCACATTTCCCGCACCATCGCCCACCGCATTGGCGGCGGCGGCGTCCGCCAACGGCACGTTCCATTGAAAGCAGACCTGCACCTCTTGAGGGTTGCCATTGCTGTCGAGATAGACGTAGCGGTCTTCCAGACCTTCGGCCCGCCCAGGAGGCATGCGAATGCCGGTACGCGTCATGAGCGTGCGCAAGTCAAAATTGGCGTCTGGCTCGCGAGGTCTGGTCATGCCCTGACCGGCAGCTGCGCGGCATATGGCGTTTGGTGCAACTGCTGTCGTCATGTTGCGACCGGAACGCGTGCCGGCGGCCAGATAGTTCGCTCCGTTCACCATGTTCTGCGGCGCTGTCTGGCTGTCGCCGAGCACTACCCCGGTGCGCTGGTAGTACTGGTTGTATGCCTGCTCCCACTGATCAATAAACTTGTTCTTGATCTTCGTATATTCGGCATTGCGCTGCACATCCTTGCCGATGGCCACTGCGCCAATGATGAGCCCAATGACGGCAAGCACCACCGCCAGTTCGACCAAAGTGAAACCGATTTGACGCGACTGGCGCGGGCGGCGTTGAATTTGCTTGAATGATTGATTCATGATGGCGTTCCGCGCGGCTTACTGATTCATCTTGTAAATGGCGGTCAGCGTGACAACCTGCTCTTCGTCGCGTGTCTTTCCGTCTCCTGACGCCGTAGGCGTGGATCCTCGTCCATAGCTGCTGTTGGCGGCCCACTGAACACCTGGCCCGTTCGGAACGCCATTGGCAATACCGCGAAGGCGGAACCGGCCCTCTTGCGCATCCGGCTTGCCATCGATCATTTGATCCAGCATGCGCGCCAAATCGGGCGTGAGACCCGAGATCACCATCACGTTGCCTGCACCTTCGGGTGACGTAGGTCGGTTCCACTGAAAGCACACCTGTATTTCCTGCGGCGAGCCATTCGTGTCGGTGTACACGTACAGGTCTTCCTGTCCCTCCGCGCGGCCTGGCGGCATGCGTATGCCAACCTGTGTCATGAGAGTCCGCAGCTGCCCATCTGCCAGGCGAGCTCGAATCGTATCTACCTCGGGAGCACGCTGGCACACCGATGCCGGCTCGGACCCCGCTGCAACCAGCGCGGCCATGTCGCCACCTGATGTGGGGTTGGCGCCCGTAGCCATGTACTGAGCACCGTTGACCATGATGCGGGGCGCCACTTGGCTGTCCCCGACCACGACACCGGTACGCTGGTAGTACTGGTTGTAGGCTTGCTCCCACTGATCAATAAATTTGTTCTTGATCTTGGTGTATTCAGCGTTGCGCTGCACATCCTTGCCGATCGCCACCGCCCCAATGATGAGTCCAATCACCGCAAGCACAACGGCCAGCTCCACAAGCGTGAAGCCGCGTTCTAGCCTTCTTCGGCGCGCAAATTGAGGAGCGCGCGAAGCGGCCAGAACGGTGAAGATTGATGGCATGATTTCCAGTGATGGCCTACAAGGGCGCCATGGTGTTTCAGTGTAAGAAATGTAATGTTTGAGTGATATTTGTCAAGAAACTTCGCAAAAAAAATCGCCATGGCGACGGCTTGGCGGCTATGCTTTCTGCCCACTGCGTCGACCACGGGGAAAATTCGACGCTTGCCCAAGGGACTGACTGCCGGAAAAGAAGGCCTGTCAGTCAACGAAGCTCAAGTAGGCAGACGTCGTTCGAGCAGGCG
The DNA here is from genome assembly GCA_034674825.1 of Giesbergeria sp. Taxonomy (GTDB): domain Bacteria; phylum Pseudomonadota; class Gammaproteobacteria; order Burkholderiales; family Burkholderiaceae_C; genus Simplicispira. The sequence continues at coordinate 7,542 of JAUCDU010000046.1, read as the reverse complement.
CTATTTTTGTTCTGCGTTTCTCACGTCGCGAAAACTGCGCGCAAGGGCTGCCTGATGCGGCCCACATTGCCTGCTCGCAGCATGCTCAGGCCGCGTACCGATCGCGATATTTCGAAAATTCATCGCTCGTTTGGCCGTCCCGAATGCAGGCCCCGCTCCCCTGGACATTCAAGCTCCTTTTGTGTCCTCATCGACTGACGGCACGCGCCAGCTCTCCCGCGTGCGACAACACAAACAGCACCAGTCCCACCAGTCCGCCCACCAGCGTGCCGTTGACGCGGATGTACTGCAGGTCACGCCCAATATGCAGTTCAATCAGTGCGGACATTTCGCGTGCGTCCCAGGCGCTTACGGTTTGCTCGATGTGCTGGGCGATGAATCGCGAGGCTTCGGGCGCCAGGCCCTGCACCCAGCGCTCCAGCCGGGCGTTGAGCGAATCGCGCAGGCCTTCGTCGCCCGCCAACGCGTGGCCCAGCCACAGCGCCATGCGGCGCACGCGCACAGTGGAGCCCGAGTCGTCACGCGCCAGGTCGGCCAGCAACGCGCTGCGGGCGCTGCGCCAGAGCGATTGCAGGTACCCGGCCAGCGCCGCATCATGGCTGAGGTAATGGCGAAAGTCTTCAGCACGCTGCAGCCACGCCGGATCGCTGCGCAGACGCTCCACCCAGTCGCGCACCGCTTCGTCGAACTGCGCGCGCAGCTGGTGCTCGGGGTGAGCAGCGATGTCGGCCAGCAAACTCTCGAGCGCATGCGCCACCATGGTCGAACCCTTGTCGCCCAGCCAGTCGGTGGGCAGGAGTTTTTCCTTGCGCGGGTGCTCGCGTTTGAGCCAGCCGACCAGCGTGCTGGCAATGAGCTGGCGCGTGCCCTCTTCCTGCAGCACGGCGATCAGTCGCGCAAGCGCCTGGTCGAGCAAATGCTGGTGACGCCCACCGTGGGTGAGCGCGGCCAGCAGCTCGGAGCCGAGGCGCGCCAGATCCATCTGCCCCACTACCGAGCGCAGCGCGCGCTGCACAAAGCGCTCGACCTGCGCGTCTTCCAGCGCCTGCAGTGCGGCGGCCAGCATGCGCGCCACCTGCACCGCCACCAGGCGGGCATTGGCCGGGCTGGTGAGCCAGTGCGCGACGAAGGCGGCCGGGTCGCGGCGGCGGATCAGTGCGACCAGGGAATCGGCGTCCAGGAACTTCTCGCGCACGAACTGCGCCAGGTTGCGGCCGATGCGGTCCTTGTTGCGCGGGATGATTGCCGTGTGCGGCGCAATGAATGGCAAGGGCACGCGGTGAAACAGCGCACGCACGGCAAACCAGTCGGCCAGCGCGCCCACCATGGCGGCCTCGGCCACGGCCTTGAGGGCAAGCACCGCCAGATGCGGCGGCGCCAGACTGGTGCCCGCGAATACGGCAGCCACCAGCGCCAGCAAGGCCAGCGCCAGCTGCTTGGCGCGCGCAAGCTCAGTGCTGGCGTCTTGCACGCCCTGCCTTTACTTAATGCCCAGCAGCTCGACTTCGAAGTTGAGCGTGGCGTTGGGCGGAATCACGCCGCCCGCGCCGCGTGCGCCATAGGCGATAGCTGGCGGGCAAGTAAGTTTGGCTTTGCCGCCGACCTTCATCTTCTGTACACCTTCGGTCCAGCAGGGGATCACGCCCTTGAGCGGAAACTCAATCGGCTCGCCGCGCGCGATGGAGCTGTCGAATTCCTTACCGGATTCGGGAAAGGTGCCGCGGTAGTGCACGCGCACGGTGTCGCTGGCCTGGGGGCTCGCGCCGGCGCCCTCCTTGAGGCTTTCGTAGACGAGGCCACTGGGCGTGGTGACCGGTGCTGCGGCCTGCGCCGGCAGGACGGACGAGGCAGCCAGAACGGCCAATGCGCTTAATGCGCCGAAGGTGCGAAGAAGAGAAGTCATAAAACGAAGAATGAGAAAGTTGGAAAGAGCGCGGCAACCATCAAAAGTTGCGCCTAATTTTTCGCCGCAATGGTGTCCAGCGCGTCGGACAACTGACCCACCGTGCGGTCCACGTTGTGCCACTTCTCCAGGCCGAACAGCCCCAGGCGGAAGGCTTTGAAGTCGGGCCCTTCGTCGCACTGCAGCGGTACGCCGGCCGCGGTCTGCAGACCCACTTCGGCGAATTTCTTGCCGCTCTGGATGCCGGGATCAGTGGTGTAGCTCACAACCACGCCCGGAGCTTTGAAGCCTTCAGCGGCCACACTTGGAAAGCCGCGCGACTCGAGCAGTGCACGCACCTTGGTGCCCAGCTCCATTTGCTCGGCGCGCACCTTCTCGAAACCGTAGTCGCGCGTCTCCAGCATCACCTCGCGCAGGCGCACCAGGGCGTCGGTGGGCATGGTGGTGTGGTAGGCGTGCTGGCCTTTTTCATAGCCTTCGGCAATCTGCATCCACTTCTTCAAATCGCAGGAAAAGCTCGAACTCTGCGTGCCTTCAATGGCTTGGCGGGCGCGCTCGGACAGCATCACCATGGCGCAGCAGGGCGAACCACTCCAGCCTTTTTGCGGGGCCGATATGAGTACATCCACGCCTGTGGTTTGCATGTCCACCCACATGGCGCCGGAGGCGACGCAGTCGAGCACAAACAACGCGCCGACCGCGTGCGCGGCTTCGGCAATGGTGCGCAGGTAATCGTCGGGAAGGATGATGCCGCTGGCCGTCTCCACATGCGGTGCAAACACCACCTTGGGCTTCTCGGCGCGGATGGCGGCGGCCACTTCGCTGGCTGGGCAGGGCGCCCAGGGCGCTTGGGGGCCGTCGCCTTGGCGGCGCGCCTTGCAGACGACTGAACCGCCGCCCAGCCCCTTGTCGGCGTCGAAGATCTGTGTCCAGCGGTAGCTGAACCAGCCGTTGCGCACGATGAGCACCTTTTCCTGATTGGCGAACTGGCGCGCCACGGCTTCCATGCCGAAGGTACCGCTGCCGGGCACCAGCACGGCGGTGTGGGCGTGGTACACCTCTTTGAGCGTGGCGAGGATGTCTTGCATCACCCCAGTAAAGCGCTGCGACATGTGGTTGAGCGCGCGGTCGGTATAGACGACAGAAAATTCAAGCAGACCGTCGGGATCGATATCGGGCAAAAGGCCGGGCATGGTGTCTCCAAAAAACAAGGACGGCGCACACTGGCAACGGGTGGGCGCAGGGCAGTTTTCAGCTTAGCACGCAGCTCGTGTGGCCTTCGCCAATCGGGACATTGAATTGCTATAAATAAGATAGCTGTTTAATATTACTGCATAAGCGCCGGATGCCAATTTATACTGAATTCTCTTGGCACCCACGCTGTTGCGGGCCACAATGCACCGCTTCTTCTCCAAGACAGGACTGCCCCCATGACCACCACGACCCGCCTCGCTCCCTGGCCCGCCGCGCTGCTGTGTGCCGGCGCCGTTTTTGCCCCGCCCGTCGTCGCCCAGGACGTCAAACCGGGTCTCTGGGAAATCAACACCCGCATGCAACACAGCGACAAGGCCATGCAGGACGCCATGGCGAAAATGCAGCAGCAAATGGCCAGCACGTCGCCCGCGCAGCGCAAGCAAATGGAGTCCATGATGGGCGGCATGGGGATGTCGGTGGATGGCAAAGGCGGCATGCGCATCAAGAGTTGCGTAACGCCAGAGGACGCTGCGCGCATGAAGGTGCCGGTGCAAGAAGGCGACTGCACGACTTCCCCGCCACAACGCTCCGGCAACGCAACCACCTTCAGCTACCAGTGCACCAACCCGGCATCGAAAGGCGAAGCCACTGTCACCTTGCTGAGCCCAACGGCATACACCATGAAAAACAAGACACAGGTGACGCAGAAAGGCAAGACAAGCACCATAGAAATGGAAGCGGAAGGACGCTGGCTGGGAGACGACTGCACCGGCGCGCTGAACGCACCGCAGAAGAACAAGAAACGCTAAGCGTCGTCAGTTGCGCGTCGCGCGCTGGCCAAACAGGCCGCTGCCGACCCGCACCAAGGTGCTGCCCGCAGCGATGGCGGCTTCAAGGTCGCTTGTCATGCCCAGCGACAAGGTGTCGAAATGCTCGCACCCTGGAAGATGGGCTGCGCGAATGTCGTCAAACACGGCGCGCGCGCGCAAATGCAAGGCGCGCTGGCTCTCGAAATCGGGCGCCGGCTCGGGAATACTCATCACCCCACGCAGGCACAAACGTGGCAAAGCGGCGACCACCCGCGCCAACGCCAACGCCTCACCCGGCGCCACGCCAGCCTTGTTCGCGCCGCCATCCACATTAACCTGCAGGCAGACCTGCAGAGGCGCGAGCCCCGCCGGACGCTGCTCTGCCAAGCGGTGTGCGATCTTCTCGCGGTCCAGCGTGTGCAGCCAGTCGAAGTGCTCGGCGACCAGCCGCGTCTTGTTGCTCTGCACCGGACCAATGCAATGCCACGCCAGATCGCCATACCCTGCAGCACGCATCTGTACCATTTTGTCCACGGCTTCTTGCAGGTAGTTTTCGCCAAATGCACGCTGGCCGGCGCGCGCTGCCTCGGCGACCCTCTCTGCAGGGAACGTCTTGGACACTGCCAGCAAGCCAACCTCCTCAGGACGCCTGCCGGCGGCAGCGCACGCCGCGTCAATGCGGGTGCGCACCTGTTGGAGCTTGTGTGCAATCGTGGTCATAATGTTTCCCGAGCGTAACAAACGACCGAGGGACACCCGTGGACATCACCCAACTGCTCGCATTCAGCGTCAAAAACAAGGCGTCTGACCTGCACCTTTCGGCAGGTCTGCCGCCGATGATTCGGGTCCACGGCGACGTGCGACGCATTAACGTAGACGCTCTGGACCACAAGACGGTCCACGGCATGGTCTACGACATCATGAGCGACTCGCAGCGCAAGAGCTTCGAGGAGTTCCTGGAAGTTGACTTCTCGTTCGAGATTGAAGGCCTGGCTCGCTTTCGCGTCAACGCCTTCAACCAGAATCGCGGCGCCGCTGCCGTGTTCCGTACGATTCCGAGCAAGATTCTTACGCTGGAGCAGCTCAACACGCCGAAAATTTTTGCCGAGCTCGCACTCAAGCCGCGCGGTCTGGTGCTCGTAACGGGCCCCACCGGCTCGGGCAAGTCCACCACGCTCGCCGCCATGGTGAACCACCTCAACGAAACCGAGTACGGCCACGTGCTGACCATCGAGGACCCGATCGAGTTCGTGCATGAGTCCAAGAAGTGCCTGATCAACCAGCGCGAGGTCGGGCCGATGACGCTGTCGTTCTCGGCCGCCCTGCGCTCGGCGCTGCGCGAAGACCCGGACGCCATTCTGGTAGGCGAATTGCGCGACCTCGAAACGATCCGCCTGGCCATGACTGCGGCAGAAACCGGGCACCTGGTGTTCGGCACACTGCACACATCCAGCGCGGCCAAAACCATTGACCGCATCATTGACGTGTTCCCAGGCGAAGAAAAGGAAATGATCCGGGCCATGCTGTCCGAGTCGCTGCAGGCGGTCATCTCACAGACGCTGTGCAAAGTCAAAGACGGCTCAGGCCGCGTTGCGGCCCACGAGATCATGCTGGGCACCAGCGCCATCCGCAACCTGATTCGCGAGGCCAAGGTAGCGCAAATGTATTCCACCATCCAGACCAGCAACAGCGCCGGCATGCAGACGCTGGACCAGAACCTGACCGACTTGGTGCGCCGCAACATCATCAGCCCTTCAGAAGCGCGCAGCAAAGCCAAAATTCCGGACAACTTCCCTGGTTGATCCTTGCACACTGCTGCTCGTCGTTTTCACTCGTTTATCGGCGCCATTGTGGCCGCCCACCGGAGCACCCCATGAAAGGCATTCTCGGCTTGTTGCGCAGTTCGCGCAGCGCCAAGTCCCAAGCGGAACACAGCGACTCCGTCTTTTTTTCTACCGCCTTTGCCAACCAGGGGGTAGACCCGAACATGCTGGTTCCCTGGGAAGCCCGCGCGGTCGAAGTCGCCGCCAAGCGCTTGCCGGCAAGCCGGGGTGGCAAGCTCCTGCAAGCGCTGTGGGCCAAAGACAAATACATGGCGCACCTGGACAACGATGCCGTCAAGCGGATGGAGCAGTTCTTTGAATTCGCCCATGTACAGCCGAATCGCGATGTGATCCGCCAGGACGAATACGGCAATTTCATGGTGGTGCTGCTGACCGGCACCATCGCGGTGGATCGCCTGCAGCCCTGGGGCGAGCAGCTGCGGCTGGCGGAAACGCGCCCTGGTGACATCCTCGGGGAAATGTCGCTGCTCGACAGCGGCATACGTTTTTCTGCCTGCACAACGCTGACCGACTGCGAAATCGCCGTCCTCTCGGCCGATGGCATGGACGACATGATGGTGAAAGACCCTCAGTTGGCCGCAAGCTTGGTGGCGCTGCTGGCACGCAAACTTTCGCTGCGTCTGCGCGCCGTGAGCGCGCGTCTAAGCGAAAACCAGAAGTGACCACCCCCATGCCCACTACACAACTTTCCTGCGCATCTGGCAGGGGAGCGCATTTCGCAACGCACCCGGCGGCGCCTGCGCCGATGCTGAGAGGACCATTCCATGGAACGCGATCAGGCCAGTAAATTCATCAACGACCTGCTCAAGTTGCTGGTCAGTCGCGGCGGAAGCGACCTGTTCATCACGGCAGAATTTCCACCGGCCATCAAGGTCGATGGCGCCATTGCCAAGGTGTCGCCGCAGCCGCTGACACCCAGCCACACGCTGACGCTGGCGCGCTCCATCATGAGCGACAAGCAGGCGGCTGATTTTGAGCGCACCAAGGAGTGCAACTTCGCCATTTCGCCCTCGGGGATTGGACGATTTCGCGTCAATGCCTTCATCCAGCAAGGCCGCGTCGGCATGGTGTTGCGGGTGATTCCGCTCACGCTGCCTACCATTGACGGTCTGGGCGTGCCGCAAGTGCTCAAGGAAGTCACCATGGCCAAGCGCGGCCTGTGCATCCTGGTGGGGGCAACGGGTTCGGGCAAATCAACCACGTTGGCGGCCATGGTCGACTGGCGCAACGAGCACTCGTTTGGTCACATCATCACGGTGGAAGACCCGGTGGAATTCGTGCACCCGCACAAAAATTGCGTGGTCACGCAACGCGAAGTGGGCCTGGACACCGACAGCTGGGAAGCTGCCCTGAAGAATACGCTGCGCCAGGCGCCCGACGTCATCCTGATGGGTGAGATTCGCGACCGCGAAACCATGGAGCACGCGATTGCCTTCTCGGAAACCGGTCACCTCTGCCTGGCAACCCTGCACGCCAACAGCGCCAACCAGGCGTTGGACCGCATCATCAACTTCTTCCCGGAAGAGCGCCGCGCGCAATTGCTGATGGATTTGTCGCTCAACCTGCGTGGCCTGGTCTCGCAGCGTCTGATCGCCAAGCAAGATGGCAAGGGCCGCGCGGCAGCGGTCGAGATCATGCTCAATACGCCGCTGATTTCCGATCTGATCTTCAAGGGCGAAGTGGCCGAGATCAAGGAAATCATGAAAAAGAGCCGCAACCTCGGCATGCAGACCTTCGACCAGGCGCTGTTCGACCTGTTCGAGGCGAACGTCATTGGCTACGAGGATGCGCT
>JAUCDU010000045.1:0-12313 GCA_034674825.1 Giesbergeria sp. | reverse complement strand
TCCTGGCGCGCGATGCCGGTTTGCCGCTGGCGCTGCAACTGCTCTTTTACCCGGGCTGCGCGGCGCACCAGGACACGCCTTCGCATACGAGGTTTTCGCAAGGGCTAGTACTCGACGAGGCCGCGATCTCGTGGTTCTTCTCCCACTATGTGCAAGACAGGGCCGAGCGCGAAGACTGGCGTTTTGCGCCCTTGCTGGCCCCCGATGTCGAGGGCGTTGCCCCTGCCTGGATCGGCCTGGCGGAATGCGACCCGCTGGTAGACGAAGGGATCGACTACGCCGACAAGCTGCGCGCCGCCGGCGTCGCCGTGGATCTGGAAATCTACCGTGGCGTGACGCACGAATTCATCAAGATGGGCCGCGCCATTCCCGAAGCGCTGGTGGCCCATGCAGACGCCGCCAACGCCTTGCGCGCTGCGTTTGCAACCCCCTGAGGAGCCTCACCATGTCTTTGCAAGACTTCCGATGCCAATCACGCCTGCGCGTGCGCTGGGCCGAAATCGACATGCAGCGCATTGTTTTCAATGCGCACTACCTGACGTACTTCGACACGGCCATGACCGATTACTGGCGCGCGCTTGCGCTGCCGTACGAAGACGCCATGCACGTACTGGGCGGCGAGCCGTATTTGAGGAAGGTCACCCTCGAATACCACGCCTCGGCCCGCGAAGGCGACATGCTGGTGGTGGGGATGCGCTGCATGCGCGTGGGCAACAGCTCGATGCAGTTCGACGGCGGCGTCTTTCGCGGCGAGCAGTTGCTGGTATCGGGCGAGTTGATCTATGTCTATGCCGACCCGGCAACCCAGCGGCCGATTCCCGTGCCACCCCTGTTGCGCGAGCTGTACGCGGGGTTCGAGGCCGGCCAGAGCCCGACACGGATGGAGCTGGGCGCCTGGCAAGATCTGGGTGAGCGCGCGGCGGCGGTTCGCAAGGCGGTGTTCATTCAGGAGCAGGGCATTGCGCCGGACATAGAAATGGATGGGCAGGATGCAACGGCTTTGCACGCCCTGGTGACCAACCAGCTTGATCAGCCGGTAGCGACGGGCCGGATGGTGGTGCTCTCGCCAGGTGTCTCGCGCATTGGCCGTATGGCGGTGCACCGAGGGCTGCGTGGCGCGCGGCTCGGGCGCCAGGTGCTGGATGCGCTGGTGCAGGCTGCAGCAGAACGCGGCGACCACGAAGTGGTGTTGCATGCCCAGGCAAGCGCGCAGTCGTTTTACGAGCGCGCGGGTTTTGTGGTGAATGGCCCGCGCTACGAGGAAGCCGGCCTGCCGCATGTGCCCATGCAGCGCACTCTGCCTACAGGTCGTCCTTGAGCGCGTAGGGCAGGGTGCCCAGTTTCAGCGCCGGGCCACCTGCTCTGCCGGCGCGCAAGCCGCCGGCTTCGGCGGCCGCCAGTTGCAGCACCACGATGGCATCCCAGCCGCCGCCCGGCGCGGGAGCGCTCTGGGCGACCATGCCGCAGGCTTGCTCGGGGTCGCCAGCAGCAAACACCTCGTCACTCGCCTGCAGCGCCTCTTCAGCGTGGGCCAGAAACGCCCGCCGTTTGATGGCACCACGAAACTGGCTGCGCGCCACAATTTCCTGGCCGGGGTAGCAGCCTTTTTTGAAGCTGACGCCATCGACCGATTCGTAGTTCAGCATCTGCGGGACGAAGGCATCGACCAGCGGCGCGCTCAACGTGGCGATGCCGCTCTGCACCTCGCCCCAGGCCCATAGGCCTTCGGGCAACAAGTTGCCGGGCGGAGTCGGCGTACCCACAGGGGCGACCCACAGCGCGCGCGGAGTCGCGCCGGCGAGGGGCAGACCGACGATGGTAATCTGACCAAAATCGGTCTTGGCGCCCGTCTCTATTGCGCTGCCAGCTATCGCCTTAATAGCATCTCCAGCCAGGCCATAGAGCAGAAAATCGTCGCTCACATCACTGAGCTTTGCTTTGGCGCGCATGACAAACATCGACATGCGCTTGAGCGTAGGAGCCAAGAGGTCGCGGCTGCAAATCAGCAGCACCTCGTTCGGGCTGCGCTTGAAGCCGATGAAACTGGCCTGCATGCGCCCTTTGGCAGACAGGAATGCTGTCAGGCGGGCATGCTGCAGATCGAGCAGTGCGAAATCGTGCGTCAATTGGCCGTGCAGGAAGCTCACTGCATCTTCGCCTTCGGCGCGAATCACGCCAAGGTGGGTGAGGGGCGTGATGCCATCGAATTGGATTGTCATGGCTCAATTATCATTCCTGAGTCTCATTCACTGCAGGTAGCAAGCTTGTGCGTAGCGCTTTCAAGGGATTGGTGTTGCTGGTGCTGGCGCTCAGCGTCGCCGTGGGGTGGTGGCTGCATGCGCCCCTGCCCATGGGCAGCGAACCCGTAGAACTGGCGATCGAGCCCGGTACGTCGCCGCGCGGCGTGGCGCGTGACGTGCAGGCTGCCGGCGTGCAAACCGATGCGCGGCTGCTGTATTGGTGGTTCCGCCTCTCGGGCCAAAGTCGGTTGATTCGGGCCGGCAATTACGAAATCACCCCTGGCACGACGCCGCGCACGCTGCTGGAAAAGCTGGTGCGTGGCGATGAGACGCTGCGTGCACTCACGCTGGTGGAGGGCTGGAACTTTCGCCAGGTGCGCGCAGCGCTGGCGAAAGCCGAGCTCAAACCCGACAGCGCTGCACTGGACGATGCAGCTCTGATGCAAAGCCTGGGCCGCACAGGTGTTGCGCCTGAAGGGCGCTTCTTCCCCGACACCTACACCTACGCCAAAGGCTCAAGCGACCTCGCCGTGTTGCGCCGGGCCCTGCACGCGATGGACCGTCAACTGGCTGCCGCGTGGGAGCAGCGCGCCGCCGACACGCCGCTGAAATCAGCCGACGAAGCCCTGGTGCTGGCCAGCATTGTCGAAAAAGAAACCGGCCGCGAAGCCGACCGCGCTCTGGTGGCGGGGGTATTCACCAACCGCCTGCGCTTGGGCATGCTGCTGCAGACCGACCCGACCGTCATTTATGGCATGGGCGAGCGCTTCGACGGCAACCTGCGCAAGCGCGACCTGCAAACCGATACGCCCTGGAACACCTACACCCGCCCGGGCCTGCCGCCCACCCCGATCGCCATGCCCGGCAAGGCATCGCTTCTGGCTGCCGTGCAGCCGGAGCGTACCAAGGCGCTTTATTTCGTGGCACGGGGCGATGGCAGCAGCCACTTCAGCGGTTCGCTGGAAGAACACAACCGCGCGGTCGGCAAATACCAGCGCGGCAAGTAAGAAAGAATGCGCATGCAAGCAAGGGGTCTGTTCATCAGTTTTGAAGGCATCGATGGCGCCGGCAAGTCGTCGCACATCGAGCCCCTGGCTGAGGTTTTCCGCGCGCAGGGGCGCGCGGTTGTCTGCACGCGCGAGCCCGGCGGCACCGCGCTGGCAGAAAGCTTGCGCGAGCTGCTGCTGAGCCAGCCCATGGACGCCCTGACCGAGGCGCTGCTGGTATTTGCCGCGCGCCGCGACCATATTGGCCAGGTGATAGCGCCAGCCTTGGCCCGCGGCGAAGTCGTGCTGTGCGACCGCTTTACCGATGCCACATTTGCCTATCAGGGCGCGGGTCGTGGGTTCAGCCTCGATACGCTATCGATTCTGGAGCGAATGGTGCAGACGGGTACTGCGCTAGAGCCCGATTTGATACTTGAACCCAACCTGACGCTGTGGTTTGACGTGCCCCCAGCCGTGGCAGCAGAGCGCCTGGCGTCCGCGCGGGCGCCGGACCGCTTTGAGGCGCAAGGCGCTGACTTTTTCGAGCGCGTAGCGCAGGGCTACGCGGCGCGTGCCGAGGCTGCGGCGCAGCGCTTTGTGCGTATCGAGGCGGCCCAGCCCCGGGGCGCCGTGTGGCAACAAGTCACCGATGCGCTGGTGGGCCGGGGCTGGCTTGCTGCATTGGTCACAACCGAGGGCGGCGCGCAGTGAGCGTGCCCGCGTGGCTTGCAGCCCAGCGCGCCCAGTTGCTCGCGCAGCGCGGCCATGCCTGGTTGCTGCACGGCCCGTCGGGTCTGGGCCAGTTCGCGCTGGCCATGGAGCTGGCCCGTGCCTGGCTGTGCGAAGCGCCCGGCGCAGAAGGGGCCTGCTGTGCCTGCGCCAGCTGCCACGCTATCGACGTACATGCCCACGCAGACCTCGTCATGTTGATGCCCGAGACGGAAATGCTCGCGCGTGGCTGGCCTCTGCAGGAAAAGGCGCAAACCGAAATTGACGACAAGAAGCGCAAGCCCAGCCGTGAAATCCGCGTCGATGCCATGCGCGATACGGTGGAGTTTGCCCAGCGCACCAGCGCGCGCGGGCGCGGCAAGGTGGTGGTGGTCTATCCGGCCGAGCAGATGAACGCCATCACCGCCAATGCCTTGCTCAAAACCCTGGAAGAACCGGCCGGTGACACCCGTTTCGTGCTGGCGACCGAAGCCGCCCACGCGCTGCTGCCCACCATCCGCAGCCGCTGCCTGGCGCACGCGCTTCATTGGCCGCGTTCGGCACAGGTGCTTGCCTGGCTGGCGGAGCAGGGCGTCGCGGCGAATGTTGCTGCTGCGCTGCTGCGCGTCGCCGGCGGCCGGCCGGACGATGCGCTGGCGCTGGCCCAGGCAGGTGCCAGTCCAGGCGCCTGGGCCGCGCTACCCAAGGCAATGCAGCGGGGCGACACACGGGCGGTGGAAGGATGGAGCCCGGCGGAGGCCATCGCTGCGCTCCAAAAGCTTTGCCACGACCTGCAGGTTGTGGCCGCCGGCGCCGTGCCGCGCTATTTCGACGCCGCTGACCTGCCGCCTGCACCCAGCCTGATTGCACTGGCGCGCTGGAGCAAGGAGCTCGCGCAAGCGGCGCGCACCGCCGACCACCCCTTCATGGCGCCGCTGATGCTGGAGGCGCTTGTGGCGCAGGCGCGAAACGCCCTACACTCAGCGCCAGCCCCCGAGAACAACACACGATGAGCACTCCGACCACCGCCCCCCGCCCCAGCGTGATGCAATTGGCCATCAAGGAAAAAGGCGCCCTGCACGCGGCCTACATCCCCTTGTTTGCTGAAGGTGGCATTTTTGTCCCGACGCCGCGGGAATACCGATTGGGCGACGATGTGTACGTCTTGCTGACCCTGCCCGACGACCCGCAACGCTACCCGGTGGCCGGCCGCGTGGCCTGGGTGACACCTGCACGCGCCGGTGGCAACCGCATCCAGGGTGTGGGCATACAGTTCCCCAAGGACGAAAAGTCGCGCCAGCTCAAGCACAAGATCGAAGAGATTCTCGGCACCGCGCTGGGCTCTGACCGACAGACACAAACCATCTAAAGCGCAGTACGCAACTGCTCCATGGATACGGGCGCTTTGCGCACCGCACGCATGTTCACCGATTCCCACTGTCACCTGAGTTTTCCCGAGCTGGCCGCGCAGCTGCCGGCCATTCGCGCCGCCATGGAGGCGGCACAAGTCGAGCGTGCCCTGTGCATCTGCACCACGCTGGAAGAATTCCCCGACGTACACGCGCTGGCGCTGGCGCACGACAACTTCTGGTGCTCGGTGGGTGTGCACCCCGACAACGAGGGCGTGCAGGAGCCGACTCTGCAGGATCTGCTGGAACGCGCAGCTCTGCCGCGCGTGGTAGCCATTGGCGAGACCGGTCTCGATTACTACGGCATGGAGGATCGCAAAGGCGGGCGCAGCATCGCCGACATGGAATGGCAGCGCGAGCGCTTTCGCACCCACATCCGCGCGACGCGGGCCTGTGGCCTGCCGCTCGTCATCCACACCCGTAGTGCCTCGGACGACACGCTTGGAATCCTGCGCGAAGAGAGCCAGGAGATTGGCAAGCATGAGGCAAGCGGCGTGTTCCATTGCTTCACTGAGTCGCAGGCCGTCGCGCGGGCAGCGCTCGACCTGGGCTTTTACATCTCGTTCTCCGGCATCATTACTTTCAAGAATGCGCAGGACCTGCGCGATGTCGCCGCCTTTGTGCCGCTGGATCGCATGCTGATTGAAACCGACAGCCCTTATCTGGCCCCAGTGCCGTATCGTGGCAAGACGAACTCCCCAGCCTACGTGCCGTTTGTGGCGCAGCAAGTGGCGCAGGTGCGCGGCTTGGCCGTGGAGGCTGTGGCCGAAGCTACGAGCAGAAATTTCGAGCAGCTTTTTACGCGGGTGACAGCATGATTGCGCGGCGCCATGCAATTGCCTTTTGCGCGCTTGCCGTGGCCGGCGCCGCACGGGCAGGGTCTTATGAGGATTTTTTCACCGCCATTGCACGTGACGACGCGAGCGCAGTCGAGGCCTTGGTGCGGCGCGGTTTCGATCCCAATACCGTGAACGCCAGGGGCAACCCGGCGCTGTCAGCCGCCATACAGGCCGATTCGCTGCGTGCGGCGGCAGCCTTGATTCGCTTTCCTGCCACCAACGTCAACCTGCGCAACGCGAACAAGGAAACCGCGCTGATGTTCGCGGCGCTGCGCGGGCAGCCTGACATCGCCCGTGCCTTGATCGCCCGGGACGCCGACATCAACCACCCTGGCTGGACGCCGTTGCATTACGCGGCCTCGGGCACCAGCAAGTACCAGCCGGAAATCATTGCGCTGCTGCTCGAGCACTCTGCCTACATCGACGCAGAATCGCCCAATGGCACCACCCCATTGATGATGGCTGCGCAATACGGCACAGACGAATCCGCAGAATTGCTGCTGCGCGAAGGGGCCGACCCGTCGCTGCGCAACCAGTTGCGCCTTTCGGCTGCAGATTTTGCGATGCGCGCCGAGCGCAAGGAGCTGGCGTACGCGATTGCCGACACTATCCGCCGGCGCCAACCGCAGCGCGGCCGCTGGTAGATTTACCCGCCGGGCTCGGGGCGCGATTGCAGGCGTGCGTACAGCCCTTGGGCCGCCATCAACTGCCGGTGCGTGCCTTGTTCGATGATGCGTCCCCGGTCCATCACCACCACACGGTCGGCGTGCTCAATGGTCGTGAGGCGGTGCGCGATCACGATGGTCGTGCGCCCGCGCATCAAACGTGCCAGGGCGTCTTGCACCAGGCGCTCTGACTCGGTGTCCAGTGCCGATGTGGCTTCGTCCAGGATGAGGATGGGCGCATCCTTGTACAGCGCCCGCGCAATCGCCAGACGCTGGCGCTGTCCGCCAGAGAGCTGCGCGGCGTTGTGGCCGACCTGCGTCTGTATGCCCTGCGGCAGACCCGCCACATGCTCGGCCAGGTTCGCCGCTGCGAGGCAATCGTGCACGCGCTGCATGTCGGGTACGCCACCGAGAGCCACATTGGCAGCCAGCGTGTCGTTGAACATCACCACATCCTGGCTGACGTAGGCGAACTGCGAACGCAGGCTGGCAAGGTCCCAGGCTTTCAGCGGGACGCCGTCCAGCAGCACCTCCCCAGCGTCGCAAGCCACGAACCGCGGAAGCAAATTGGCCACCGTGGTCTTGCCAGCCCCGGAAGGGCCCACGAGCGCAACGATTTCTCCGGGGCGCACAGAAAAACTTACGCGATCGAGTGCGGGAGGACGGTCAGGGGCGAAACGCACACCCACGTCACGAAACTCGATTGCGCCTTCGGCCCTCGCACTCTTGTGTGTGCCGCCACTCTCGGCTGGAGTCTCGCCGAGCAACGCCAGGCCGCGCTCCAGCGCTGCGACGCCGCGCGTGATGGGGTTGGCCACCTCGGCCAGACGGCGAATGGGGGCAATCAGCATCAGCATGGCGGTAATAAACGCGACGAACGCGCCTACGGTGACATCCTGCGCCGCCGCTGGAGCCCGACTTTGCCAAAGTGCCGTGCAGATCACCGCCGAGAGCGCGGCTGCAGCGAGCAGCTGCGTCAAAGGCGTCATCGCGGCTGATGCGATGGTGCCCTTGATCGCCAGACCCCGCAGATTGCGGCTGAGTGCGCCAAACCGCTGCGACTGCCCTTCCTGTGCAGCGTGCAAGCGCACCATGCGGTGCGCGAGCACATTTTCTTCGACCACGTAGGCGAGGGCGTCGGTCGCCTGCTGGCTGGTCTTGGTGATGCGGTACAGGCGACGCGACAGCGTTTTCATGATCCAGGCCACGCCTGGAACCACCAAAGCAACGATCAGGGTCAGTTGCCAATTGAGGTACAGCAGATACGCCAACAGCGCCACCAGCGTAAAGCCGTCGCGGGAGAGCCCGAGCAAGGCCTGTACCAGCAGCGTGGCGCCGGTTTGCACTTCGTACACCACCGTGTTCGAAAGGCTGCTCGCAGACTGACGCGAAAATAGCCCCATTTCAGCCGCAAGCAAGCGCGCAAACAGGGTCTGGCGCAACAGCAGCATGCCGTCGTTGGCGATGCGCGCCAAGGCATATTGGCCCACGAACTGCGCCAAGCCGCGAATCAGAAAAACGCCCATAATTGCAACCGGAACGATCCAAAGTTGCAGATTTCCTTGCGTGAATCCACGATCCAGCAGGGGTTTGAGCAAGGCCGGGATCAGCGGCTCCGTGATGGCGCCCACAAGCGTCGCGACCAGCGCCACGCTCCAGGCAAGACGCTGGTTGCCAAAATAGTGAGACAGCCGGGCCAGCCGCGCCAGCAAGGGGCCAGGCGCTGTCGCAGGCGGAGCATTTGGCGTCGTGGCAGCGGCAGGGTCGGGAAGGGACATGAGCCGGGGATTCTACTTTTTGCGCAACAGCCAACATTTCCTGACAAGAGCGCACACGGGCAGTGTGTAACATCTGCGGCTTATATCCGGCCCCCAGAGCGGCGTTTCGTTTTCTTCGAATGACATCTCAAAGCACTTTCTCCCCATCCCATTTCACGCCCTCGCGTCGCACGCTTTTGGCTGGCCTTGGTAGCGCTGCCGCGATACCCGCTCTGGCCCAGTTTCGCGTAGAGGTTTCAGGTATCGGCCTGACGCAACTGCCGATCGCACTTGCGCCTTTTCGCGGGGAGGCTCAGGCGCCGCAGAAAATATCGGCCATTGTTCAAGCCGATCTGGAGCGCAGCGGGCAATTCCGCGCAGTGGATACGGCCGGGGTCGCACTTGACGAGGCTTCCCGACCCGACGTTGCTCTGTGGCGCCAGAAAGGGGCTGATTCTTTGGTCAGTGGCAGCGTGACGCGTCTGGGAGATGGGCGTTACGACGTGCGTTTTCGGTTGTGGGACGTTGTGCGTGGCCAGGACCTTGGTGGACAGAGCTTTGTTATCGTGCAGGCCGATCTGCGCCTGGTGGCGCACCGCATCGCCGATTTCATCTACGAAAAGCTCACTGGCGAAAAGGGCGTTTTCTCCACCCGCCTGACTTACGTGACCAAGGCCGGCTCGCGCTATACGCTCTGGGTTGCCGACGCGGATGGTGAAAATGCGCAGGCGGCACTGGCCAGTCCCGAGCCCATCATCTCGCCAGCGTGGTCGCCCAATGGCGGTCAGATCGCCTATGTTTCTTTTGAGTCGCGCAAGCCTGTGGTGTACGTGCACGAAGTGGCAAGCGGTCACCGCCGTCTGATTGCCAACTTCCGCGGCTCCAACAGCGCGCCAGCCTGGTCGCCCGACGGTCGCAGCTTGGCGGTCACGCTCAGCCGCGATGGCAACTCGCAGCTCTACAACATCGACGCAAATGGTGGTGAGCCACGCCGCTTGATGCAAAGCGCCGGCATTGACACCGAGCCGGTGTACGCGCCTGATGGGCGTAACATCTTCTTTGTGAGCGACCGTGGCGGCGCGCCCCAAATTTACCGGGTACCAGCAACTGGCGGCCGGGCGGAACGTGTCACCTTTGATGGCGGCTACAACATTTCCCCCGCGCTCAGCCCGGACGGACGCTGGCTGGCCTATATCTCGCGGGTGAACGGTGGCTTCAAGCTGCACGTGATGGATCTGAGCACCAGCACCGTACGCGCCATTACCGACACCACCGGCGACGAGAGCCCCAGCTTTGCACCGAACAGCCGCTTGATCGTCTATGCCACCCAGCAGCAAGGCAGGGAAGCGCTCATGACCACCACTCTGGACGGGAAAATCAAAGCACGTCTTGCAGGGCAGGGCGGCGATATCCGGGAGCCCGATTGGGGTCCGTTTCAGAAATCTTGAGTTTGGGTTCAATTTTTTCTATTTAGATTTCCAGGAGTATTCAGATGATCAGACGTGTTTCTTACCTTGCAATTGCCTTGTTGGTATTGGCGGGCTGCAGCTCGGGGGTCGATCTCGACAACGTACCCGTTGACGACAAGTCGGGCACACCGCTCTCCACAACCGGCAACGGCGCCAACACCGGCAACACCGGTCAAAGCGGTGTGCAGGGCGTGGACCTCAATGCTTCGGCACGCGATGCCGCCGGCCCTGTGGGCATTGCGCGCATCATCTACTTCGACTACGACAGCTACGTCATCAAGCCAGATTTTCAATCGCTTATTGAAGGGCATGCGCGTTTCCTCAAGGCCAACAGTGCCCGCAGGCTCGTGATCGAAGGCCATACCGACCAGCGCGGCGGCCGCGAGTACAACCTGGCGCTCGGCCAGAAGCGCGCTGAGGCCGTACGGCGAGCATTGGCGCTCCTGGGCGTGCCGGACAGTCAGATGGAAGCAGTGAGTTTCGGCAAGGAAAAGCCGGCAGTTGAAGGCATGACCGAAGACGCCTTTGCGCAGAACCGCCGTGCCGAACTGGCATACCGTTAAGCAATGAAAGCCAAGCGATTTGTGCACCACGCATTGGCGTGTGCTGTAGTTTTGGCTGGGAGCTTTGCCGCGCCGTCGTACGCGGCATTGTTTGAGGACGACGAGGCGCGCCGCGCCATCATCGAACTGCGCCAACGCATAGACACGCTTCAACAAACCAATCAGCGTGCTGGAGACGACCTGCGCCGCTCAGGTGAGGATACCTCGCAACTGCGGCGCAGTGTGCTTGATCTGCAAGGCCAAATCGAGAGTCTGCGCGTCGAACTCGCCAAGATGCGCGGACAAAATGAGCAGCTGGTGCGCGACGTGACCGAACTGCAGCGCCATCAGAAAGAGATTTCGCAAGGGGTGGACGAACGCCTGAGCAAGTTCGAGCCCAGCAAGGTCACGCAGGATGGCCAAGAATTCGTGGCCGAGCCCGCAGAGACGCAAGCATTTGAGGCGGCGCTCGCGACGTTTCGCTCGGGGAAATTCGCCGATGCACAAACCGCGTTTGCCGCTTTCGTGCGGCAGTTTCCGCGCAGTGGCTATGTCCCGTCCGCCCGCTTCTGGCTCGGCAACGCGCAATACGCCACACGCGACTACAAAGAGGCCATCACGAACTTCAAGACCTTGCTGGCCAATGCGCCCAACCATGCGCGGGCACCGGAAGCAGCGCTTTCCATCGCCAACTGCCAGTTGGAGCTGAAGGAAACCAAAGGTGCGCGCAAGACCCTCGAAGACCTCATTCGTGTCTACCCCGCCTCGGAAGCTGCGGTAGCGGCGAAAGAGCGACTCTCGCGCATGAAGTGAGCACAGGCGACCACGCAGGCCCAGACCTGCGCCGCCGCTTCGGCGGGCTCGACAGGCTGTACGGCGTGCAGGGTGCCAGACGCATCGCGTCTGCGCATGTGGTCGTCGTCGGCATTGGCGGCGTTGGCTCCTGGGCTGCGGAGGCTCTGGCGCGCAGCGGCGTTGCCCGTCTGACGCTTATCGATCTGGATCACATTGCCGAATCCAACGTCAACCGGCAGATTCACGCGCTCGACGCCACGCTCGGCCAGGCCAAAGTGCAGGCGATGCAAGAGCGCATCGCCGGGATTCATCCGGCGTGCGAGGTGCGGTGCATTGAAGAGTTCGTGGAGCCCGGGAACTGGCCTGCGTTGCTGGGTGGCGCTGTGGTGGACGGAGTCATTGACGCCTGCGACCAGGTGCGTGCCAAGACCGCCATGGCTGCCTGGTCGCGTGACAATGGAACCTTGTTCATCAGCTCCGGCGCGGCCGGCGGGAAGCGCCTGGCGCACAAAGTGGAAGTAGCGGACCTCGCCCACGTGACACACGACCCATTGCTGGCACAGTTGCGCTACCGATTGCGCAAATACCACGCTGCACCGCGCGAACCCCAGAAGCCCATGGGCACCGCTTGCGTCTTCAGCCGGGAAGCCGTATTGCAACCTGATGCATCGTGCGAAGCGCAAGCCGACGGATCACTCAACTGCCACGGCTACGGCTCCACAGTGGCCGTCACCGCAACTTTCGGCATGTGCGCAGCAGGTTGGGTGCTAGATTCGCTCGCAAGGGTCGAGAAAAAGGTATAATTCAAGGCTTTGCTGCACAGTGCTTTGGTACCGTACAGTGGAAGTGGGGACGTTAGCTCAGTTGGTAGAGCAGCGGACTTTTAATCCGTTTGTCGTGGGT
>JAUCDU010000044.1:0-12540 GCA_034674825.1 Giesbergeria sp. | reverse complement strand
CGGCAAAGGCGCTGAGCTTGGCGTACATCGGGCGGATGCCGATCACGGCGGCGGCCACGTCCATGTCGCGCATGGCCATCCACTCGCGGCCAATGGCGCCGCGCACTAAATTCTTGGCGAGCAATGCGATCACCACCAGCAGGCTGAGGCAGAACAGGTAGCGCGCCATCGGTGTGTCCAGCGCCAGGCCGAGCACCTTGAGATTGGTCACCGACACCTGGCCCGAGGGTGAATCGTTGGTCAGCCAGGTGATGCGCAGAAACATCCAGTCGCTGAAGAACTGCGCGGCCAGCGTCGCCACCGCCAGGTACAAGCCCTTGACGCGCAGGCTCGGCAGGCCAAACAGAATGCCAAAGAACATGGCGCACAGGCCGCCCAGAATCAACGCCGGAATCAGCGGCATGCCGGGAATGCGGACAAAGAAGTTGTAGGCGCCGTAGGCCCCGACGGCCATGAAGGCTGCCGACCCCAGCGAGATCTGGCCGCAGTAGCCAACCAGAATGTTCACGCCCAGCGCGGCGAGCGACATGATGACGAAGGGAATCAGGATCGAGGTGTAGAAGTACTCGCTGGCGAACAGCGGCACGGCAACGAAGGCCGCCGCCAGCAGCAGGCCGATGGCAATGCGGTCCTGCGCAATCGGGAAGATTTGCTGGTCCGAGCGGTAGCTGGTCTTGAACTGGCCGTTTTCGCGGTAGAGCATGGGGTGTTTCTCAATAATTTTTTAGCTTCGACACGCTTCGCTTAACTTTGCTGTGCAAAGTAAGTCTTCGCTGAAAGGTCATTCTTCGCCTGCAGCGAAGAAGCCTTTGGCTTGATCGCGTATTTCATACGCGGTCGATGATCTTTTGCACGGGGGCGCACCTGCGGTGCTGCGCGCGCACTGCGTGCTCGCGCTCAACGCGCTGCGCACGTTGCGCCTCCTTCGAAAAATAATTGATTGCGTATTTCATACGCGATCAATTATTTTTTCACCAAAGAGCCCCTGCGGTCTGAACAGCAGGAACACCAGGGCGAGCACATAGGCAAACCAGATCTCGATGCCGCCGCCGACATACGGGCCGAGGTAGACCTCGGAGAGCTTCTCGCCCACGCCGATGATCAGTCCGCCGATGATGGCGCCGGGTACCGAGGTGAGGCCGCCCAGGATGACGACGGGCAGGGCGCGCAGGGCAATCGTGGTGAGCGAGAACTGCACGCCCAGTTTGGAGCCCCAGATCATTCCGGCCACCAGCGCCACGGCGCCGGCCACACACCAGACGATGACCCAGATGCGGCCCAGCGGAATGCCGATGGACTGCGCTGCCTGGTGGTCGTCGGCCACGGCGCGCAGCGCGCGGCCGGTTTTCGTCTTCTGGAAGAACACGCTTAACGCAATCACCAGGGCCGCCGCAATGCCCGCAGCAATAACGTCCTCCTGATTCACCAGAAGGCCGCCGGGAAACACGCTGTCGAACAGGAACACCGGGTCTTTGGGCATGCCGATGTCGATCGGGTAGATGTCGCTGCCGAAGAACGACTGCCCCAGGCCTTCCAGAAAATAGGCGATACCCAGCGTTGCCATGAGCAAGGTAGCGCCTTCCTGGTTCACGAGGTGGCGCAGCACCAGGCGCTCCACCAGCCAGGCGACGATAAACATCAGCGCGCCGGCCGCAAGAAAGGCGACGACATTGGCCAGCACCGGATTGGCGATGCCGGTCCACTCGGGAAACCACTCGGCAAAACGCGCCATGGCCAAGGCTGCGAACAGCACCATTGCGCCTTGGGCGAAGTTGAACACGCCCGAGGCCTTGTAGATCAGCACGAAGCCGAGTGCGACCAGCGAATACAGCATGCCTGCCATCAGGCCGCCGATCAGGGTTTCAATAAAGAATGCCATGGTGTTTTTCTCAGTGGCGAATTAGTGTGAGGTGCCGAGATAGGCTGCAATCACGTCTTCGTTGTTGCGCACCGATTCAGGGTCGCCGTCGCCAATCTTCTTGCCGTAGTCGAGCACCACGACGCGGTCGGAGATATCCATCACCACGCTCATGTCGTGCTCGATCAGCACGATGGTGCTGCCGAATTCATCGTTCACGTCGAGAATGAAGCGGCACATGTCCTGCTTCTCTTCCACGTTCATGCCGGCCATGGGCTCGTCCAGCAGCAGCACCTGCGGTTCCATGGCGAGTGCCCGTCCCAGGTCCACGCGCTTTTGCAGGCCGTAGGGCAACTGGCCCACCGGTGTCTTGCGATGCGCCTGGATTTCCAGAAAATCGATGATGTGCTCCACGAACTCGCGGTTGCGCACTTCTTCGCGCTCGGCGGGCCCGATGCGCAGCGCCTGCAGGAAGATATTGCTTTTCACCTTCAGATTGCGGCCAGTCATGATGTTGTCGATCACGCTCATGCCCTTGAACAGCGCCAGGTTCTGGAAGGTGCGCGCAATGCCCATCTCGGCGACCTGGCGCGAGTTCATGTTCTTGAAGGTCTGCCCGCGAAACGTGATCGAGCCTTGCTGCGGCGTGTAGACGCCGTTGATGCAGTTGAGCATGGAGCTCTTGCCGGCGCCGTTGGGGCCGATGATGGAGCGGATCTCGTGCTCGCGCACATCGAACGAGATGTCGGTCAGTGCCTTGACGCCGCCAAAGCTCAAGCTGATGTTGTTCACATCCAGCACGACGTCGCCGATCTTTTTGTGGTTCATGCTGCGGTTTTCACTGGGGTGAAAGTCTTGGCGTCGCTCAGTGCGAGCGTGGCGCTCACACTGCCGGTGCGGCCGTCTTCAAACTTCACCTGGGTTTCGATGTACTGCTCGTTCTTGCCTGCATACAGGGCGTCCACCAGCACGCCGTACTTGTCGGCAATAAAGCCGCGCCGGACCTTGTTGGTGCGGGTCAGTTCGCCGTCGTCGGCGTCGAGTTCCTTGTGCAGCACCAGGAAGCGGCTCACCTGGCTGCCTGCGAGCAAGGCGTCACCCGCCAGATCGGCGTTGACCTTTTCCACGCATTCAAGGATCAGCTGGTACACCTCGGGCTTTTGCGCCAGGTCGGTGTAGCCGGCGTACGGCAGGTTGCGCCGTTCGGCCCAGTTGCCCACGGCTTCGACGTCGATGTTGACCATCACGCAGACTTTCTCGCGCCGGTCGCCCAGCGCCACCACTTCCTTGATGTAGGGGAAGAACTTGAGCTTGTTTTCCACGTACTTGGGGGCAAACATGGCGCCGTCGTTGGCGCCGCCCTGAATGCGGCCCACATCCTTGACGCGGTCGATGATCTTCAGGTGCCCGTGCGCGTCCAGGAAGCCGGCGTCGCTGGTGTGGTACCAGCCGTCGGCGGTCAATACCTCGGCGGTGGCTTCGGGGTTTTTGTAGTACTCCTTGAGCAGCCCCGCCGACTTGACGAGGATTTCGCCGTTCTCGGCGACCTTGATTTCCACACCGCGAATCGGCACGCCCACGGTGTCGGCGCGCACCTGGTTGTCGGGTTGCAAGCAGACAAACACGGCGGTTTCGGTCGAGCCGTAGAGCTGCTTCAAGTTGATGCCGATCGAGCGGTAAAAACTGAACAGATCGGGGCCAATCGCTTCACCGGCGGTATAGGCCACGCGCACGCGGCTAAACCCCAGGTTGTTGCGCAGCGGTCCGTATACCAGCAGATTGCCCAGCGCGTACTTGGCGCGGTCCCAGATGCCCACGGGCTGGCCGTCCATCAGCGCCGGGCCGACGCGCTCGGCCAGCGCCATGCAGGCAGCGAACATCTTGCGTTTGACAAAACCTGCGTCCTCCATGCGGATGGTGACACTGGTCAGCAGGCCTTCGAAGATGCGCGGCGGGGCGAAGTAGTAGGTTGGTCCGACCTCTTTCAGGTCGATGGTGACGGTGCTGGCCGATTCAGGGCAGTTGACGACGTAGCCACACACCAGCCACTGCGCGTAGCTGAAGATGTTCTGGCCGATCCAGGCCGGCGGTAGGTAGGCCAGCACTTCTTCGGCGCTGGTGAGTTTGTCGAACTCGGCGCCCGCAGCAGCGCTTTTGAGCAGCGTGTTGTGCGTGTGCACCACGCCCTTGGGGTTGCCCGTGGTGCCTGAGGTGAAAAACATGGCGGCCACTTCGTCGGCATGCGCCTGGGCCACAGTGTCTTTGAACCAGCCGGGGTTTTGCGCTGCGAATGTACCGCCTTCGGTCAGCAACTGCTCAATGTCGTCAAGTCCCTCCTCGTCGTACTTGCGCAGGCCGCGCGGGTCGTCGAACCAGATGCGGCTGAGCATCGGGCAGCGGTCTTGAATTTCCAGCAGTTTGTCGACTTGCTCCTGATCTTCCACCATGGCGAAGCGCACTTCGGCATTGGTCAGCGGGAAGATGCATTCGGCGGCGACAGCGTCCTGGTAGAGCGGCACAGGAATCGCGCCCACCGCCTGAATCGCCAGCATGGTGGCGTAAAGGCGCGGCCGGTTCGAACCGATCACCACCATGTGTTCGCCACGCTGCAAGCCGGCTTGCTGCAGGCCAGCGGCCACTTTTTCCACCAGCGCGGTCAGTTCCGACCAGGAATACGTTTGCCAGATGCCGTATTCCTTCTCGCGCAGCGCAGGGGCATTTGCGCGCTCAGCGGCGTGCTGAAGAAGCAGTTGCGGGAACGTGCGGTTCATGGGCGATCTCTGGTTGTGCATCACGGGCGTTTCTTGCAGCGACTAACTCACTTTTCGCGCTGTTGGGCCCATGCTAGGCCGTGATTTGACGTTCTTTTGTCTTTTTGACGACAATTTCAGGGAAAGCACTAATGGGGCTAAACCCGTAGGGAAGCGGTGCGACGCCTATCGAATAAAGCGCCCAGCCGAATTCACCATCGTCAGCTCGACAAACTGCGACGCGCTGTTTTCAGGCGCTGTGGCGTTGATTGCAAATCCGCCGAGGTCGAGTTTTCGCAGCGTCCAGCTTGCGTCGATAAAAGCGGCCCGTGTCGGGTTGCGTCCGGCGCGCTGCAACGCCTCAAGGAATACCCGGGCATTGATGTAGCCTTCGAGCGCCAGGTGCGAAGTCTGTATCTGCAGGCCCAGGTTCTGCCAAGCCTGCTGGAAGTCTCGCACCACGCTGACCGAGCGGCTGTCGGGCAGCGGCATCACCTGCGAGATCGCCATGCCCCGTGCGTTTTCGCCAAGAGCATTGATGTTTTCTGACGTGCCCAGCACCGAAATGGCATACATGGTGACCCCTCGGCGCAGCGGGTGGAATGCTTTGGCAAATTCCAGCGCTGGCTTGCCTGCCAGACCTACGATGACGGCTTCAGAGTCGCCCGCTGCGAGCGTGTGCGCCGCCGCTTGAGCATCCGACGCATCGTTTTCTACGGTCACTGTCGTGGGAGCGGGGAGCTTGGCCGCCGCGACCGCTTGCTGTGCACCTGCCAACACCTCTTGACCAAAGGCATTGTTTTGCCTGGCAATGCCGATGCGTTTAATGCCCAGAATCGCCAGATGCTGTACGACTTTTTCGGCTTCCTCTGCATAGCTTGCGCGAATATTGAAAATGTTGCGGGCTCCGGCGATGCGGCTGAGCTGCGCGCCGGTGAAGGGAGCAAAAAAAGGAACACCCGATTCAAGAATCTGCGGCAGCGACGCCGCGATCATGGGGGTACCCATACAGTTGAACAAGGCAAAGCAGGCCGGGTCGGCCAGGAACTTTTCAATGTTTGCCTTGGAGCGCGGGACTTCGTAGCCGTCGTCGAGCGTCTGCAGCGTAATCTTGCGGCCATGCACGCCGCCTCGACTGTTGGCGACGGCAAAGGCCGCCTGCGCGCCTTGGTGCATGGCGGTGCCCAGGTCGCCCAGCGGCCCCGAGAGTGCAGTCGATTGGCACAGCTTGAGAGACCCCTCCTGCGCGTGCACCAGTCCCGTGCCTAGCCAAGGCAATGCCAGAGCGCCTGCCAACAAACGTCGACGTGGGATGGCGCGAAGGGGGAAGGACGTTGAGGAGTCGGTGTTTGACATGCTGGAGTGAGGGGCAAGCGGAGGGGGGATAGCGGGCAAAAGCCGGCGGTTTGCACCATGATGGCGCCAGACCTTGTCACAATGTTGTCGTTTTGACGACAATTGACGTCGTGGTATTCCCGCTCCACGCCGCCTTTCTGCACCCCTCATGACGCAAGACCTTTCTCTCCACCATCGCCGACGCCTACCTACGCAGTCAGAGCTTGTGGGAATACCCTGGCTCCACTTGCTGGTGGGCGAAGAGCGTGAGCGCGCGGTCGCCGCGCTGCTGGTGGGCGACGCGCTCCCCGGCGATTACGTGTGCCGCATCGGACGCGACGTGACTTACTGGTTTGGCGTTGTCGAGGGTTTGCTCAAGATGAGCAACGACCACGCCGATGGCAGCAGCATGACCTTTGCCGGCCTGCCGCCTGGCGGCTGGTTCGGTGAGGGCACGGCCATCAAGCGTGAGCCGTACCGCTACAACGTGCAGGCGCTGCGCAAGAGCAAGGTGGCCGGCTTGCCGATTGAGACTTTTCACTGGCTGCTGGACCACTCCATTGGCTTCAACCGGTTCGTCATGCACCAGCTCAACGAGCGTCTCGGTCAGTTCATCGCCGCGCGCGAAATCGACCGGCTGGGCAACGTCAATCTGCGCGTGGCGCGAAGTCTGGCGGCGCTGTTCAACCCGGTGCTGTATCCGGGTGTCGGTGAAATGCTGCGCATCACACAGCAGGAACTGGCCTATCTGATTGGCCTCTCGCGCCAGCGGGTGAACGAGGCGCTCTCTGCGCTGCAGCTGCAGGGCGCGATCCGGGTGGAATATGGCGGGCTGCGCGTGCTCGACCTGCAAGCCTTGCGTTCCACGCTTTCCGAGCAAGCTTGAGATGCAGCCGTGCAGTTGCCTTTTTGCACCATTCACCTTGGCGGCACATCAAATTTTTCGGTAAAAAGCAGACTCTAGCGCTTATTTGGTAAGCGCAGTTAGCTATCAAAAGCGTAGTTTTCGACTCCTGTAGCCTTGTCCGTGCATGTGCTACAAACCATTGCATGAATGCAGGTTTTTGTGGGCGCGCCATTTCCAGGGCCTTGGTTGCGTTGCTGACTTTGTCGGCCGCCTCGGTGTGGAGCGCCAGCGTGCAGGTCGAGGTGCACGACCGCGCAGGCAAGGCCATCTCTGGTGCTGTGGTGTTTCTCGAATCCAGCGAGGCGAAGCGCGCGGCACAGCCGCTGCAGGGCGTCGAGATGGCGCAGGAGAAGAAGCAGTTCGTCCCGGGCATGCTGGTCGTCACCACCGGCACCGAAGTGCATTTCCCCAACCGCGATGCGGTGCGCCACCACGTGTACTCGTTTTCGCCCGCGAAAAAGTTCGAACTCAAGCTCTACCAGGGCACGCCAGCCAATCCGGTGCGCTTTGACCAGGCGGGCGTGGTGGTGCTGGGCTGCAATATCCACGACCAGATGGTTGGCTGGATTCTTGTCGTCGACACGCCATATTTCGCCCAGAGCGGCGCCTCTGGCCAGCCGCCGGGGCAGGCGCTGCTGGCCGATGTTCCGGCGGGCAGTTACCAGTTGCGCACCTGGCACCCCGGTATGGCGGTTGGCGCCGCGGCGCTCTCCCAGCCGCTGGTGGTGGGTGCGAACGGTGCCACCGCTTCTGTCGGCTTGACGGGGCTAGCCCCTTGACGCTCAGCGCCCTGCGCCACAGCCTGGTTGCGCGGCTGGTGGGCATGTCCTTGCTGCTGCTGCTGGCGGTCCAACTGGCCGGTTTTGCCGTGGTGCGCGCCAGTATTGAGCGCAACGCGCGCGCGCAAATTGCCCGCGAACTCGACACCGACGACCGCGTTTGGCAGCGGTTGCTGGAGCAAAAGGCCGAGCGCCTGCGCCAGGGTTCGGCATTGCTTGCGGCCGACTATGGTTTTCGCGCAGCCGTCAGTTCGGGCGACACCCAGACCATCGCGTCGGCGCTGGAAAACCATGGCGCGCGCATCGGCGCTGCCGTCACCGCACTGCTCGACACCAGCCTTGCGGTTCGCGCGGTCAGCCGCGTCGATGGCGGCATGGGGCAGCTGCCAGAAATCCTCGCCGAAGTTGTGCCCAAGATGGCTGCGCAACCTGCGGGCAGCCAAATTGCAGTGGTCAACGGTTTGCCGCACCAGTTCGTCATGGTGCCGCTGCGCGCGCCCGTGGTCATTGGCTGGGTCTTGATGGGGTTTCCCGTGGGGCAGTCGGTGGCCGACGAAATGCAGCAGTTGCTCAACGTGGACGTAGCGGTGCGTGTGGGCGACGGGCAGGGGGGCTACACCATCCCGGTAAGCACGCTGCCAGAGGCCACGTTGGCAACGCTGCGCGCCGCTGGCAGCGCAGCCACCGAGATCGAGGTGCAGGGCGGCACGCTGCTGCTGCGCACCAGCGCGCTTTCGCAGGTAGGCGCGCCATCCCAGGCGCTGCTGCTGCGCTCGGTCGATGAGCTGATCGCGCCCTACCGCCAGCTCCAGTGGCTGCTGGCCGTCATCACCGCCGCCGGTTTGCTGCTGTTTGCGCTGGGCAGCAGCGCCATGGCCCGGCGCGTGACCACGCCCTTGCGTGCCTTGCTGGCAGCCACGCGCCGGCTCTCAAGCGGTGACTACGAGGTGCCCATGGAGAATACCGGGCGCGACGACGAGGTTGGCGCCTTGGCGCGGTCGTTTGACCACATGCGTGTGGACATCGGCCGCCAACAAAATGAAATCCGCGATCTTGCCTACCGCGACCGGCTCACTGGCGTTCCCAACCGCGAGCGCTTTCGCGGCGCTGTCATGGACGCCTTGCGCGCCGATCCGGTTCCGGGCCATGGCATAGCGGTGCTGGTGCTGGACCTCGACCGGTTCAAGCATGTCAATGACGTGCTCGGCTACGCCTTTGGCGACCGCTTGCTGCAAGCCGTTGCCGGCCGCCTCAAGCCCATGCTGGGCGCAGAGGCGGACATGCTGGCGCGGCACGGCGGCAACGAGTTCGCGCTGTTGCTGCAAGTCGGCGGCTCTGCGGCTGCATTGCAGATTGCCGAGCGCATTGTGCGTGCGTTTGAGGCGCCGATCCACTTCGACGACCAGACCGTGGATTTGAGTGCCAGCATGGGCATTGCCCTGTGGCCCGAGCATGCCCAGGACGCCGACATGCTGATCAACCGAGCCGAAATCGCCATGTATGGCGCCAAGCGCCGCCAGAGCGTCGTGCTGCTGTACGACGCCGCCCTCGATTCCGCAAGCGCGCAGACGCTCTCGCTGCTGGGCGACCTGCGACGCGCGGTCGAGCAGGGCGAGTTGCGCCTTTATCTGCAGCCCAAAGTCGCCTTGCAGCAGGGCGGGGGTGTGGCTGCCGAGGCGCTGCTGCGCTGGCAGCACCCGCAGCGCGGACTGGTGCCGCCGATGGAGTTCATTCCTTTTGCGGAGCAGACAGGTTTTGTGCGCCAGCTCACACTCTGGGTCTTTGAGCAGGTGGCCATGCTGCTGGCCGAAAGCGGAGCGCGCTCGACGGGGCTGCGCGTATCGGTCAACCTGTCCACGCGCGATCTGCTGGATCCCGAGCTGAGCGCACGCCTTGGCGCGATTCTGGCGCGCTACCAGGTGAGCGCCGAAAATTTTTGTCTGGAGATTACCGAGAGCGCGATCATGGACGACCCGCAACGCGCCGAGGCCATGCTCAACCGCTTGTCGCAGCAAGGGTTCAAGCTTTCCATCGACGACTTCGGCACTGGCTATTCGTCGCTTGCCTATCTCAAGCGCCTGCCGGTGAACGAACTGAAAATCGACAAGTCGTTCGTGCTCGGCATGCAAAGCGGCGGCGGTGACGTGCAGATCGTGCGCTCCACCATCGACCTCGCGCACAATCTGGGCTTGAGTGTGGTGGCCGAGGGCGTGGAAGATGCAGAGCTGATGGAGAGCCTGCGCGCCATGGCCTGCGACGAAGCGCAGGGCTACCACATCAGCCGCCCGATGCCGGCCGCCGCGTTCCTTGATTGGCACGCAGGAGCGGGCGCGGCATTTGTCAGGGCGGCGTGAACTTGCCGCTGTACGCGGTGTGCTTTCTTGCCCTATTTTTTGAATGCCCTTGCTGCACGTCTCCTGATGGCCGAACCCCGCCCCCCGCGCTCTGAGCCGCTTCCCGCCCCCAACCAAGAACCGCAGGTGGCGCGCGCCGCGCGTCCACTGTTACGCCGACCAGCGGCTGCGCCGGCAGCGACCAAGGCAACGCCGATGGCCAGCGCACGCCCTTCCGCAAGCGCGCGTCCTGCCGCACCTGCCCCCGTCGTTGTGGCCCCGCGCGCACCGGCTGCCGCGTCGCCGCCAGTAGCGGCTCCCACCGGTACCCGGCTCAACAAGCGCTTGGCAGAACTCGGGGTGTGCTCGCGCCGCGAAGCCGACGACTGGATTGCACACGGCTGGGTCTACGTCAACGGCGCCGTCGCCGAGATGGGGGTGCGGGTCTCGCCAGAAGACCGCATCACCGTCGAGCGCGCCGCCCAGCGCCAGCAGGACAAGCAAGTCACCATCCTGCTGCACAAGCCCATGGGCTACGTGTCTGGTCAAGCCGAAGACGGCCACGAGCCGGCGGCCGCACTCATCAACCCGCGCAGCCATTGGCGCGAGGACCAGAGCGGCCTGCGGTTTTCGCCACCGCAACTGCGCGGCCTGGCCCCGGCCGGGCGGCTGGATATCGACTCGGTCGGGCTGCTGGTGTTGACGCAGGACGGGCGTGTCGCGCGCCAACTCATTGGCGAGGATTCGACCGTCGACAAGGAGTACCTGGTGCGTGTGGTCTATGAGGGCCCGAACGCACAGCGTTCCGGTGACCGTGCCGAGCCGCTGCAGCACATCGATGAGCGCGACCCGGTGCGCTCCAACGTGCAAGCCGTGTTCCCGCCAGAGCTGCTGGAGCGCCTGCGCCATGGTCTGAGCCTCGATGGCCAACCCCTCAAACCCGCCAAGGTGGACTGGCAAAACCCCGAGCAGCTGCGCTTTGTGCTGGTCGAGGGCAAGAAGCGCCAGATTCGCCGCATGTGCGAGCAGGTCGGCCTCAAGGTGGTGGGCTTGAAGCGCATCCGCATCGGGCGGATCACGCTGGGCGCGCTGCCGGTGGGGCAATGGCGGTATCTTGCCGCCCACGAGCATTTCTGAGTGCGTGCCGTCCGTGCGCACGCCTTCCTTGGTGCACCCGCATGACAACACCCTCTGAGCCTCCTGAGCGGAAAACCGCGCGCGCAGTCGCCGCCGCCTTGCGACAACTGCGTGCCACCGATGCCCGCGGTGTGGCACGTCTGGCCACGCAGGCGACCGTCGGCGTGACCGACATCGCCGAGGGCGTGCACCGCTCGGTGCTCGGCAGCATGGGCCTGCCGGGCGGGAAGGCAGCGGGCCGCACGCGCGGACTCACCGGCCTCGTCTACCAGGGCATACGCGCTGCCACGCGGCTGGTGGATGCGGGCCTGCAAGCCGCACTGCTGCGGCTTGAGCCTTTTCTGGACCGCAGCAGCGAAGACGATACGGCGACGCCTCCGCCTGAGCGCGAAGCCGTTCTGGCGGCGCTGAACGGTGTCATGGGGGATCGCTTGGCGGCGGACGGTAACCCGCTGGCGCTGACTATGGAGCTGCGCCAGCAGGGCCGCCCGCTCGACCTGGCGGCGTTGCGCGCATCCGGCCAGGCCACCAGCAAGCTGTTGCTGCTGGCGCATGGCTTGTGCATGAACGACCTGCAGTGGCAGCACGCTGGCCACGACCATGGCGCGCACCTGGCGCAGGCACTGGGCTATACGCCGGTCTATGTGCGCTACAACACCGGCCTGCACACCTCCACCAACGGGCGCGAACTGGCCGACCGCATTGAAGCCTTGCTGGCCGACTGGCCAGTGCCGGTTCAGGAGTTCACCGTACTGGCGCACAGCATGGGCGGCCTGGTCATGCGCAGTGCCTGCCAGCACGCGGCAGCTGCCGGTCAGCAATGGCTGGGGCGCCTGGACAAGCTGATATTTCTAGGGACGCCGCACCATGGCGCGCCGCTGGAGCGGGCCGGCAACTGGGTGGACGTCATCCTCGGCAGCACCCCCTGGAGCCGGCCCTTTGCGCGCTTGGGCCAGTTGCGCAGCGCCGGCATCACCGACCTGCGCTACGGCCATGTGCAGGACGCCGACTGGCAGGGGCACGACCGCTTTCGCAAAAATTCAGACCAGCGCCAGCCACTGCCCTTGCCCACCGGCATTGCCTGTTTTGCCGTCGCAGCGACTCTGGCGCGCCAGCGCAGCCCGCTGGCAGAACGCCTGCTGGGCGATGGCCTGGTGCCGCTGGCCAGCGCGCTCGGCCAGCATGCTGAGCCACAGAATGCGCTGGCATTTCCAAAAAGCCAGCAGTTGGTGGTTTACGGCGCAGGACACTTGGAATTGCTGGGCAGCCCGCGCGTGGCGCAGCAACTGGTGCAGTGGCTGGAGCCTTGACGCGGCAGCATGGGGCTACCATCAGGTTCTGCCAATTAGGAGACAACGTGGAAAACAAGAAATACCGTTTGGTGACCCGCAGCGACTTTGACGGCCTGGTGTGCGCCGTGCTGCTCAACGAGCTGGACCTG
>JAUCDU010000043.1:0-12725 GCA_034674825.1 Giesbergeria sp. | reverse complement strand
CTTGCCCTTGACTTCACCCTTGGTGAAGGCTTCGACGTAGTCGGCGTTCACACGTGCTGCGCGTTCCAGCAGACGGCTGTGGAGATAGAACACGTCGCCGGGGTAGGCTTCGCGGCCTGGCGGACGACGCAGCAGCAAAGACACTTGGCGGTAGGCCACCGCTTGCTTGGACAGGTCGTCGTACACGATCAGCGCGTCTTCGCCGCGATCGCGGAAGTATTCGCCCATGGTGCAGCCGGAATAGGCCGACACGTACTGCATCGCGGCCGACTCGGACGCCGAGGCCGCCACGACGATGGTGTAGTCCATTGCGCCAGCTTGTTCAAGCGCGCGCACGACGTTCTTGATGGACGACGCCTTCTGACCGATGGCGACGTACACGCAAGTGACGCCCTGGCCCTTCTGGTTGATGATGGCATCGATGGCCACGGCCGTCTTGCCGGTCTGGCGGTCGCCAATGATCAACTCGCGCTGACCACGGCCGATAGGCACCATCGAGTCGATGGACTTCAAACCGGTTTGCAGCGGTTGATCGACCGATTTGCGGGCGATCACGCCGGGCGCAACCTTCTCGATCACGTCCGTCATCTTGGCGTTGATCGGACCTTTGCCGTCGATCGGCTGACCCAGCGCGTTGACCACGCGGCCAATCAACTCTGGGCCCACGGGCACTTCCAGAATGCGGCCCGTGCACTTGACGGTGTCGCCTTCCGAGATGTGCTCGTACTCGCCCAGAATCACCGAACCGACCGAGTCGCGCTCAAGGTTCAGCGCCAGACCATACGAAGGCGTGCCATCAGCAGTCGCCGGGAATTCGAGCATTTCGCCCTGCATCACGTCCGACAGGCCATGGATACGCACGATACCGTCCGACACAGACACCACGGTGCCCTGATTGCGGATGTCGGAACCGACTGAGAGACCTTCAATGCGGCTCTTGATCAGTTCAGAAATTTCTGCGGGATTGAGTTGCATGACTCTTTCCTTCTTTCTTTGGTTTGCCTAAGGGCCCAGCGCGCACTCAGGCGGTGAGGGCGGCTTTCATTTGTTCAAGACGGGCTTTGACCGAGGTGTCGAGCACTTCGTCACCCACCACAACGCGAACGCCACCTATGAGCGCTTCATCGCGTTGGACCACAAGATTCAACTTGCGGCCAAAGCGCTTCTCCAGCGACACGCCGAGTTCGGACAAGGCCGCAGCATCCATGTCGAATGCACTGTAGACGACGGCATCCGAAGAGCCGCCTTGCCGATTCACCAGCGCCCGAAACTGGGCGGCGATTTCCGGCAACGCGTCGACACGGTCGTTGTCGATGATGGTGCGCAAGAAATTCTGCGCCATCACCGGCAATGCGCCACCTGCCACACCAGCAATCACGTCGAACACCTGATTCGGCGTGACCTTGGGATTGCCCGACAGGCTTTGCAGATCGGGATTCGCGGCGATGACGCCCAGCTGATCGACCCAGGCAAGCGCCTGGCTGGAGCCGTCCGCTCCCTGGTCGGCACAGGCCTTGAAAAGCGCTTCGGCGTAAGGGCGAGCTATGGTGGCAATTTCGGCCATGGTGGTCGCTCCTTACAGCTCTGTCTTCAAGCGGCTGAGCAGGTCTGCATGGACGCCTGGATTGACTTCCTTGCGCAATATCTGCTCTGCACCCTTGACGGCCAGCACAGCCACTTGCTCGCGCAGTGACTCGCGTGCCTGCACAACTTGCTGCTCAGCTTCCGAGCGCGCGGCCGCCACAATCTTGCCGGCCTCTTCAGTGGCACGGGACTTGGCTTCTTCAATGATGGCCTGCGCGCGGCGGTCCGCGTCAGCAAGACGTGTCGCCGTCTCGTTGCGCGTCTGTGACAGCTCCTTCTCGACGCGCTGATTGGCAGCGGTCAATTCGGACTTGGCACGGTCGGCAGCAGCGAGGCCATCGGCGATTTTCTGGGCTCGCTCGTCCAGCGCCTTCGCAATCGGCGGCCACACGAACTTCATCGTGAACAGCACCAAAAGCAGGAAAACGATGGCCTGAACGAACAGGGTCGCGTTGATACTCACGGCAACACCTTTCTATTTGGGCGTTGATCGGATTTAGACGAGAACGAAGGGGTTGGCGAATGCAAACAGCAGTGCGATGGCCACGCCGATCAGGAACGCCGCGTCAATCAGGCCAGCCAGAACGAACATTTTGGTTTGCAGTTCGTTGATGAGTTCAGGCTGACGTGCTGCAGCTTCCAGGAACTTGCCGCCCATGAGTGCAATACCGATGGATGCCCCGATGGCGCCCAGGCCAACGATCAAACCACAAGCCAGAGCGACGAGACCGAGAATGTTTTCCATGATGACTCCTGATTGAAAAAAGAAAAGTTAACGATAAAAGAAAGCGAGAGGGTCAGTGCGCTTCATGCGCCTGGCCGAGGTAAATCAGCGTCAGCATCATGAAAATGAACGCTTGCAGGGTAATGATCAGGATGTGGAAAATCGCCCAGATCAGACCTGCAATGATGTGCCCCACAGGGAGCAACACGCCAGAAAGTGACAACGCTGCCGCGCCCCCCATCAGGGCAATCAGCATGAACACCAACTCACCAGCGTACATGTTGCCGAACAACCGCATGCCATGCGAAACGGTGTTGGCGACGTATTCAATAATTTGCATCAGCACGTTCACAACGCCCAGAATCAGGGCGAAGATTGGATTCTTGCTGGTGCCAAAAGGAGCCGACACGAGCTCGTGCGCCCAGCCGCCAGCGCCCTTGATTTTCACGCTGTACCAAAAACGCAGAGCCAAAATGGAAAAGGCCAATCCGAGCGTGGTGGACAGGTCTGCCGTTGGAACAACGCGCAGATAAGCATGAGCGGGATCGTGACCGGCAGCGCCATAGATCTGGGCCCAGAGAACCGGCAACAGATCGACGGGCAACAGATCCATGGCGTTCATCAGGAAGATCCAGACAAACACCGTCAGCGCGAGAGGCGCTATGAACTTGCGGCTCTGCGCATTGTGAATGGTCGCCTTGGCCTGGGTGTCGACCATTTCCACCATGATTTCGACTGCAGCCTGAAGCCGCCCAGGCACGCCGGAGGTTGCCTTGCGAGCCGCCAGCCAGAAAAAGAACAGGCCCAAGACCCCGACCAGTACGCTCACGATCACGGAGTCGTAGTTGACCACCGAGAAGTCGATGATCGAGGTCTGCTTGATGTTCTGAAGATGCTGCAGGTGGTGAACGATGTATTCACTTGCAGTTGGAGCGTGCGCTTCTACGGCCATCGGACAACTCTTCTCTCAATCAATCGGTTTTTCGGACACCGGGCCGCGCCAACAGCACGAACCAGTACGTTTTCATCGTCACCACCATCCCGGCAAGCAGCGCCAGCCAGTTCAGCGGTTGCAGCCAGCGCAGCGCAAGACCCAGCATGGCTACGGTCAGCGCAATCTTTGCCAACTCCCAAACAAAAAATCCCATCAACACACCGCTGGCTGTGCGTTTGGTGCGGGCCAGACCGCGCGCAAAAAGCGCTGCCGGCAACACCACACACAAGGCACCCCAGGCAGCAGACTTCGCCGCAGCGACGTCTTGTGTGATGGCCCAGGTCAGCAGCGTTACCAAAAACCCCACCACCAACTGCCCCAACACCAGACGCCATACTGACAATACCGAATGGCGTTTTCGCCACTCAAGTGCCTGCTCGGCAGTCAAGGGGTTGAACTCGGGATCTTCGTCCTCAGCTTTCGGCCTGCGGGTGACTTCATTCACATGGGCCTCCCCGTATTGCCTTGTCAAAGCTGGTGCAAAGCCTCTTATTATAAGTAAAAACCCGCGACGACCGCCAAATATCGCACCTTGCGTGTGGTTT
The DNA here is from genome assembly GCA_034674825.1 of Giesbergeria sp. GTDB lineage: Bacteria > Pseudomonadota > Gammaproteobacteria > Burkholderiales > Burkholderiaceae_C > Simplicispira. The sequence goes on along the minus strand of JAUCDU010000043.1, from coordinate 8,878 downwards.
CGGCCTGCGGATTGTTGCGCCGCCGCCTACACCATAGCCGACGAAGCGGCCTGAGCCGGGCCCTGGTTGTCGCCGCCTGCCACCTAGCCACTAGAAAGGGAGTAACTTGACGCCATGAGCGCATCTGCCACCCCCCCAACCCCCGAGGACGGCGCCATCGCCTCTGCCGCCCGCAAAGACTCGCTGATTGAGTATCCGTCACGCTTTCCCATCAAGGCGATGGGACTGAACGTGGACGATCTGCTGCCCGCGCTGATTGAGATTGCCAGGCGTTTTGACGCCGACTTCGACGAGACCACGATTGAGCAGCGCCCCAGCCGCGCCGGGAAATACATGGGCGTGACACTTACGGTGAACGCCACCAGCCGCGAGCAACTTGACGGCATATATATGGCGCTGTCGTCGCATCCCTTGGTGAAAGTGGTCCTGTGATCGCACCCGTGGCGGTCCGACACCTGGGCCGCGTCGGCTATGCCGAAACGTTCACCGCCATGACGCAATTCACTGCCCGGCGTAGTGAAAACGAACCCGACCAGCTATGGATATGTGAGCATGCTCCGGTCTTCACCCAAGGCGTCGCTGGGCGATCCGAGCATGTGCTGGCCGCGGGCAGCATTCCGGTGGTGGCAACCAACCGCGGCGGGCAAGTGACGTTCCACGGACCAGGCCAGGTCGTTGCCTACCCACTCATCGACTTGCGGCGCGCCGGCTACTACGTCAAGGAGTACGTGTACCGTATGGAAGAGGCCGTCATTCGCACCCTCGCCCACTTCGGTGTCACCGGCCACCGCGTGGCGCACGCGCCGGGCATTTACGTACGGCTGGACGACCCGGCAAGCCATGCGGCACTGGTGCAGCGGCCCAGTCGGGCAACAGTCCATGGCGCTCGGCAGGCGCCCGATTTCACTGGTCTGGGAAAGATCTCGGCCCTTGGCATCAAAGTGTCGCGCCACTGCTCACTCCATGGCGTGGCACTGAACGTGACCATGAACCTGGAACCGTTTGAACGCATCAACCCGTGTGGTTATGCGGGTTTGCGTACGGTGGACCTTTCTACAATCGGGGTCCACACCACTTGGGAAGAAGCCGCAGACGTGCTCGGCAAACAGCTGATCGCGCGCCTCACGCCCTGAACCCTGTACACCGCCATGAGCACCTCAGACGTCGTCCGCGAAGCGCAAACCAGCGCCGAATACAACCCTCTCGCCAAGCAGAAGGCCGCGGCCAAGCTCTCGCGCATTCCGGTCAAGGTGGAGCAAGGCCCAGTGCTGAAGAAGCCCGAGTGGATTCGCGTCAAGGCGGGCTCGCCCAGCACGCGTTTCTATGAAATCAAGAGCATCCTGCGCGAGCACAAGCTGCACACGGTGTGCGAAGAGGCGAGCTGCCCGAACATTGGCGAGTGCTTTGGCAATGGCACGGCAACCTTCATGATCATGGGCGACAAGTGCACGCGCCGCTGCCCGTTTTGCGACGTCGGCCATGGTCGGCCAGACCCGCTCGACAAGGACGAGCCGCTCAACCTTGCGCGCACCATTGCGGCACTGCGCCTCAAATACGCTGTCATTACCAGCGTGGACCGCGACGACCTGCGCGATGGCGGTGCCGGGCACTTTGTCGAATGCATCCAGAATATCCGGGCGCTTTCACCGAGCACACAGGTCGAGATTCTCACGCCCGACTTTCGTGGGCGCGACGACCGCGCGCTAAGCATCCTGAGCGCCGCGCTGCCCGACGTGATGAACCACAACCTGGAGACCGCGCCGCGTTTGTACAAGGAAGCGCGCCCAGGCAGCGACTACCAGTTCTCGCTGAATCTGCTCAAGAAGTTCAAGGCACTGCACCCGGACGTGCCGACCAAGAGCGGCATCATGGTTGGCTTGGGCGAGACCGACGAAGAAATCCTTGAAGTCATGCGCGACCTGCGCGCGCACGGCGTGAACATGCTGACCGTGGGCCAGTATCTGGCTCCCAGCAGCAGCCACCTTCGGGTTCGACGTTACGTGCACCCCGATCAATTCAAGCAGATTGAAGAGGCCGCCTACGCCATGGGCTTCACCCACGCGGCTGTGGGCGCCATGGTCCGGTCGAGCTACCACGCGGACCAGCAGGCGCACGCGGCCGGTGTGTAACAACATTGACGTTGTATCGGTGCCCGGAACGGAAACAGGGCACAGCCTTTAGCGACAAAAAAGCAGGTGTTTTTTGGCTCTAGCGCTTGCTGCATATAATTAATCAGCTAATAATTTTGTAGTGCGCTATGCGGCAAAGAGCTGCTCTGCCTCGCCCCCCTCCAGCAACGCCTGCGCCCACGGCGCGAGCTTGCGCGTATCGGCGCGCAGTACCTCCTGTTTGACCGCGAGGATTTGCGCCGGGTGCATGGAAAAGCGGCGCAGGCCAAGCCCCAGCAGGAGTTTGGTGAGGGTGACGTCTCCGGCCATTTCCCCGCATACCGACACATTTTTGCCTTGCACACGGCATTGCGCAATCACGCCGGCGATCAGGCCCAGCACGGCGGGGTGCAGGGGGTCGTACAGGTCTGCCACCGCTTCGTCTGCCCGGTCGATGGCCAGCGTGTACTGAATCAAATCGTTGGTGCCAATCGACAAGAAATCAAAATGGCGCAGGAACGTGCGCACCGTGAGTGCCGCGGCGGGCACCTCAATCATGGCGCCCAGGCGCACCGCGCCGTACACCGCCCCGCGATCGTCGAGTTCCTCCTGCGCCAGGCGCACGTGGTCCAGGGTCTGGCGAATTTCTTCGGCATTCACCAGCATGGGGAACATCAGGTTCACTCGGCCATGCGCCGCCGCCCGCAGCACCGCGCGAATCTGGGTGCGGAACATGGCGGGATCGGCCAGACTCCAGCGTATGGCGCGCAGCCCCAGCGCGGGGTTGAGCGAGTCTTCCTTGCGCGAGCGGTCGAGTGGCTTGTCGGCGCCTATGTCCAGCGTGCGGATGGTGAGCGGCAGGCCCTGCATGGCATCGACGGCCTCGCGGTACGCGTCGTACTGCTCTTGCTCATCGGGCAGCTTGCCGCCACGTCCCATGAACAGGAATTCGGTGCGAAACAGCCCAACGCCCACAGCGCCGGCTCGCACAGCTGCCGCGCCGTCAGCCGGCAGCTCGATGTTGGCGAGCAGCTCGACTTTTTCACCATCGATGGTGACGCAGGGCGTATGGCGCAGACGGCCCAGGCGCTCGCGCTCGAGCTGGATCTGGCGCTGACGAAAGCCGTACTCGGCCAGGATGATGGCCGACGGATCCACAATCATCACGCCCGCATCGCCGTCGATGATGACCCAATCGTCCTGGCGCACCAACTGACTGGCCGCGCGCGCGCCGACAACGGCGGGAATGTCCATGCTGCGCGCGACGATGGCGGTGTGCGAAGTCTTGCCACCCACGTCGGTGACAAAACCGGCGAAGACGCTCTTCTTGAACTGCAGCATGTCGGTGGGCGACAGGTCGTGCGCGACCAGCACCAGCGGCACATCCTCGGTATCGTCGAGCAGCAAATCCTGCTGGTTCGTGCGGCGCGGGCTGGCGATCGGTGGCGCCACCGGGTTGGGCACACCTTTCATGTGGCGCAGGATGCGCTCGACCACCTGCTCCAGGTCGGCTTTGCGCTCACGCAGGTAATCGTCCTCCATTTCGTCGAACTGACGGGCGATGAGCTCGAGTTGCGTGGTCAGCGCCCATTCGGCGTTGTACAGCCGCTCAGTGATCCAGTGCTTCACGCCAGAGACCAGCATTTCATCCTGCAGCAGCATGAGGTGCACGTCCAGCAATGCGCCGAGCTCTGGCGGTGCATCGCGCGGCATGTCTGCTTGCAGGCGCGCGAGTTCGGTCATCACGGCATTGCGGCCATTGCGCACGCGTTCGATTTCGCCGGCTATCTGATGCGATTCAATGAAGTAATGCGCCACATCGACGCGACTTGATCCCACCAGCACTGCGCGACCAATGGCAATGCCGCGGGCGACGGCCAGACCGGGAACGGAAAATGTCATGGGCGCTGCCTCGCTCGTGGGTTCAGCTGAGTGGACTGGCCGCAGGTCATGGCTTACTGGCCTTCGCCGAACTTGTCGTCGATGATGGCAAGCAGAGCATCCATTGCTTCTTGCTCCTGCGGGCCATCGGTTTCAATTTCCACCTCAGCACCCATGCCGGCCGCGAGCATCATTACCCCCATGATGCTTTTGGCATTGATACGCCGCTCGCCACGGCTCATCCAGACGTCGCACGGGAACGAAGCGGCCACCTTGGTGATTTTGGCGGACGCACGCGCGTGCAGGCCGAGCTTGTTGCTAATGGTCGTGCGGGTTTTGATCATGGCTCTTGCGAATGGTTTTGTGTAGTGCCGGCGCTGCAACCTGCATCACGCCCTGGGTGCCTCCTACCATGGCGCGCTGCACCAGCAAATCGAGCGCTTCAGCACGGTAGCTGACGGCGCGCAGCAACATCGGCAGGTTGACGCCGGTGACCAGGCGCGCACCCGATTGGCCTTCCACCAGACGCTGCGCCACGTTGCACGGCGTGGCCCCAAAAAGGTCGGTGAGCACCAGTAAGGGGCGATCGGCGGCATCGGCCACCAGGGTTTGTGCGCGCTCCAACGTCGCTTCGGGCGCGGCATCGGGCGGCACATCAAGCACCCGCAACGCCGCGTCGCAGTCAGGAAAAATATGCAGTGCACACTCACGCAGCGCTTGTGCGAGCGGGGCGTGGGCGACGAGAAGTATGAGGGCGTTCATGCGGGGCGGTGCTCGCGAAACATTATGGCCGTGCCGCTGTGGCCGCGTCTCGCGACATGCGAGACCAGCCACACGCCTTGAGCGCCAATGCAGGGTATGGGGCCATGGTTTCGGCAGCCGACCGTCGTACCCTTCGGTGGAATGTCCACAGCACAAACCCATGCCGTCCAAGAGAGCAACATTTGGCCGCCCTGCCCGCCACCCCTCAATCTCACCGCAGCACCAGTGCCTGGAGGAACACGTCGGCAACCGCGCTCGGTAGCTTCTTGCCGTAGGCAATGGCGTGGCAGGCATGAACCGCCCCCTGATGTACGCGTGCAAACCACGCGGCCTCAAGGTGCATCGCGCCACCGTCGGGAAGCATAGCCGTCGCACTGGTGCGCACGGCCTGCGGCAGGCCCAAAGCACCTGCCGGCTGGAACGCGGTGTCTTTGGCGTCCTGCGCCTGCGCTGCCGCCAGAACCGCAGCCCGCCAGTGGGCCAGCGCCGCGCCGGCAGTAGAGGGTTCGGGCAATTTGGCGCAGGCTATTGCAAACGTGACCCCGGCCGCTTCACAGCCTTGCATGACAACCTGCACGGTTTGCCCAGCCAGATCCACGCTGCGCTCGGCACGTTCAGGCTTGCACGGCAGACTCGCCTCCAGCCCCAGCTCCGGCAGCGGGAGGCTGCGCCACTCCAGTGCAGGGCTGCAGGCGACGAGCACGCTTGCAAGCAGAAAATAAACGAGGGCGCGGCGGACAAACATGGCGCGATTATTCTTCAAGCAGCGCATCTTGTGCCCGTCCCGTGCGCGCAGGAGCCCGGGGAACCAACAAGGTTGAATGTCGGTCTCACGCGCTTCGTGAGGTGCTGGAGCACAATCGCGCATTGGATTGGTTTCCCACGGAGTGGTACATGCGTACGAAGAAGTTAGGGGCGATGTTGGCGGTGGCCGTCTTGGCTGCGGTCGCCATCTGGCTATTTTTGGGCAGCGCGCCGCAGCCTGCACCTGCGTCAACCTTCGTTTTGCTCGACGCCAGCAAGCGCACGACCGACGACATGCGCGGCAAAGTCACCCTGGTGAACTTCTGGGCGACGAGCTGCACGACCTGCGTCGCCGAAATGCCCGCGCTGATCGCCACACACGAAAAATACCACGCACGCGGCTTCGACACGCTCGCGGTGGCCATGAGCTACGACCCGCCGAGCTACGTGGTGAACTTCGCTGAAACCCGCAAACTGCCTTTCTCGGTGGCGCTTGACAACACAGGCGCCATTGCCAAGGCTTGGGGCGATGTGCAGCTCACGCCAACGACTTATTTGGTGAACAAGCACGGCCAGATTGTGAAGACCTATGTCGGAGCCCCGAATTTTGACGAACTGCACCGGCTGATCGAGTCGCTGCTTGCACAGACCTGAAGTTCTAGGCTCCGGCAATGCGCCTTGACTGCGACGATCGGTCATACAGCGCTACAAAAAAACAGCTTTCCAGGATCACTTGTTGCGATAGTTGTCGTGACAAGCCTTGCAACTTTGGGCGGTGTTGCCGAACGCCGCCTTGAGCTGCGCCAGGTCGCCCGTCTTGGCCGCCGCCGCGAGCTTCACGGATTCAGCACCCATTTTGTCGGCATGCTCGTGAAACTTGGCTTGCTCGGTCCAGACTTCTGGCTTTGCCTTGTTGTCGCGCCCCTTGTCGGTCCCTGGGCCAAAGCCCGCCCATGGAAGTTTGGCGAGTGTAGCCACGATGTCGGCATTTTCCTGTGCTGCTTTGGCGTCGAACGGCACCTTGCCGTTGGCCATCGCACCGATGCGGCTGAAGTGCTGCCCCATTACGAACAGCGCACTTTGGCGGTACTTGATGGCGTCTTCGGCGTTCTCGAACTGCGCGCTGGCTGGCGCAGCATAGGCCACGGCAGCGATGGAAAAGGCAATGGCGGCAAAAGTCTTCATGGGCATCTTTCTCGGGGCATTGGTTTGGACGTTGCAGTATCACCTGCGGCGCACATGCGCGCCGGATTGGCGCGACAATTCCAGAGTCTTTCACTCTTGCATTGCAACGCCGGCCCGGTCGCTGCAGTTTTTCAGCATGGCGCAGCCTATTCGAATCTGGGACCTTCCCACCCGCATTTTTCACTGGTTGCTGGTGGCATTGGTGGTCACGCAAATCGTCACGGCGAACATCGGTGGCAACGCCATGGTCTGGCATATGCGCAGCGGTTACGGGGTGCTGGCGCTGTTGTTGTTCCGTCTGGTTTGGGGCTTGGTTGGTGGACATTGGTCGCGTTTTCGTTCGTTTCTCTACGCACCTGCAAGCGTCTGGCGCTATCTGCGCGGCCGCTTTGCCGAGCCCGCCGGTCACAGTCCACTGGGTGCGTTGTCGGTGTTCGCGCTGTTGCTGGCGCTCGGCTTGCAGGCCGCCAGCGGCCTGTTCAGCGATGACGAGATCGCCTTTTCCGGGCCTCTAACGGCGCTTGTGTCCTCGCAACGCGTTGATCAGGCGACCTGGTTTCACACCGAAGTAGGCAAGTTCCTGTTGATCGCGCTGGTGCTACTGCATGTACTGGCCGTTGCGTACTACACGCTGGTGCGTCGCAAGGTGCTGCTGCGCCCCATGATCGACGGTGACAAGCTGCTGGCGCCGGGAACACCAGGCTCGCGGGATGATGCCCGAAGCAGACTTCTGGCCTTGGCGCTCTTTGGGGCCTGTGCGGCAACCGTGGCCTACCTTGTGCGTCTGGCTGGCTGAAAATCGGTGCCTTGCAAACTCCTGCCTAGCTAGGCTCAGGGCTTTTTTGCCTCTACACTGTTTTGCGTCCCGTTGCCCGAAAAACGCCGTGCCCAACCCCTCCGTGACCATCCTCACCGCTCCCGGTGCCGAATACCTCCCGGCATTGCGTGAACTGTTTGAAGAATACGCCGCGAGTCTTTCCATAGATTTGTGTTTTCAGAATTTCCAGGAAGAGCTCACCGAACTTCCGGGTGAGTACGATCGGCCACGCGGCGCTTGGTTGCTGGCTTATGTCGATGGCGCCCCTGCTGGATGCTGCGCATTGCGGCCACTGGACAACGCCGACTACGCGAACGCGGCCGAGATGAAGCGCCTTTTCGTGCGCAAGGCGTTTCGCGGTTTTGGACTCGGGCGGCAACTGGCGGAAGCCACGCTCGACGCCGCCCGTGAGGGCGGCTACGCCAGCGTCCTGCTCGATACGCTGGACGATATGGAATCGGCACGTGCGCTCTACAACGAACTTGGTTTTTGTGAGATTCCCCCGTACTACCACAACCCTATTGCCGGCGCGCATTACCTCAAAGCGGACATCCACTGACGAAATCAAGAAGTCAGTCGCGGATATTTTCCGACTCTACCGCCCATACTTATTGGATTTATAGCGATATATTTAATAGCTAGCCACAGCCCGCCATGACATGCACGGGCGAAAAAAAACAGCCCACACTGGTGGGCTGTTTTCGCTGCACGCGCTTGCGTGCGGGTGCGAGGCACGTTAGACCAACGCTGCCTTGGTCACCAGGCGCACTGCGACCCAGTTCTTCGTCTTTGAGAGCGGACGGCTTTCAGCGATTTCAATCACATCGCCCGTCTTGTACTCGTTGTTTTCGTCGTGCGCGTGGTACTTGCTCGACTTGCCGACAATCTTGCCGTAGAGCTCGTGTTTCACACGGCGCTCGATCAGCACGGTTACGGTCTTCTCACGCTTGTCGCTGACCACCTTGCCTACCAAGGTGCGCTTGAGGGATTTTTTAGCTTCCGTCATGTGTGCTCCTTACTTGGCGGCTTGCTTTTGGGCAAGGATGGTTTTGGCGCGGGCGATGTCACGGCGCGTAGTACGCAGCGTGCCAGTGTTGCCCAGTTGTTGCGTGGCCTTTTGCATACGCAGTCCGAAATGGGCCTTTTGCAAGGCCTTGATTTCTGCCTGGATGCCAGCGACGTCCTTTTGACGCAGTTCAGCGGTATTCATATCAGTTTCTCCTGAACTCACTGGCCAAGCATGCGCGTGACGAATGTCGTGCGCAGGGGCAGCTTGGCAGCTGCCAGGCGAAATGCCTCGCGGGCGAGTTCTTCGGGCACGCCGATGATCTCGAACACGATCTTGCCGGGCTGGATTTCAGCCACGTAGAACTCGGGGTTG
>JAUCDU010000042.1:0-12732 GCA_034674825.1 Giesbergeria sp. | reverse complement strand
TCGGTCAATGACCTGATCATGGTGGTGGCCTTTGCGCCCATTGCCGCCTTGCTGCTCGGCGTGACGGATGTGACCGTGCCCTGGGAAACGCTGGCGCTCTCCACCGTGCTCTATGTGGTGCTGCCGCTGGTGGCGGGCATGGCCACGCGCGCCTTGTTGCAGCGCCGATCCCCCCATGCCGTGGCCGACTTCGTTGCCCGCCTCAAGCCCTGGTCGGTTGCCGGGCTGATTGCCACCGTGGTGCTGTTGTTTGGTTTTCAGGCCGGCACCATCGTCGCGCAGCCACTGGTGATTGCGCTGATTGCCGTGCCGCTGGTCGTGCAGACCTATGGCATCTTTGCCATCGCCTGGTGGGGGGCGCGCTGGCTCAGGCTGCCGCACAACGTCGCCGGGCCGGCCTGCTTGATCAGCACCTCCAACTTTTTCGAGCTGGCCGTGGCGGTGGCGATTTCGCTGTTTGGCCTGAACTCCGGTGCAGCACTGGCGACTGTGGTCGGCGTGCTGGTGGAGGTGCCAGTGATGCTCTCGCTGGTGGCGCTGATCAACCGTGCCGGGCGCCGGGCCGTACGGCCCGTGCACAGTGAGAATTTTGATTAAAAAGTGCCTCTAGCGCTTACTGGGTAAGCGCTGGCAGCTATCAAAAAAAGAGTTACCGCAGAATCAGCACCGGCAGTTCAGAGAGCCGCAGCAGCGTCGTCGTGGTGCTGCCGACGATAAGCTGGCGGATGCGCGAATGGCCGTAAGCGCCCATGACCAAGAGGGCGTTGCCTTGGGTGGCGAGCAGTTCGGGCAAGACCTGCTCGGGTTCGCCGGGCAGCAACGTGGTCTGCACCGCGAAACCAGCGACGCGCAGCAGCTCGGCGGCAGCGGCCAGTTGCTCCTGCGCCTGCTCGGTGTCTGCGCCCACCATGGCGATAGTGGCCGGCAGGCCGCGCAGCAGCGGGCTGGCCGCGACCATGTCGACCATCTTGCGCGCCGTGGGGCTGCCGTCGTAGGCGACGACAAAGCGCTCGGGCGCGGCAAATTGTTCGTTCGTGGCGACCAGTACCGGGCGCTGCAGCGCGCGAATCACGCGCTCGACATGGTGGTCCAGGTGCAGCTTGCGCACGGTGCTGGCGCGGTGGTTGGCACCTACTACGCACAGGCGCAGATCGGGTTCGAACTCCAGCAAGGTATCGACCAGCTCACCATGGCGCATGTGGGTGGCAGGGGCCGCCAGACCTGCGCTTTGCACGCGCAGGATCGCGGCATCCAGCATTTCGCGGCCGGCTTGCTGCGCCAGTTTGCCGCGCTGCTCGTCCAGGGCGCTCAGCTGCTGCAGCAGCACCTCTTGCGCACCCAGGCCGATGGTGCCGCTGTAGTCGCCCACGTTGGGCAGCTCGGGCGGGCGCTCCAGCACGTGCAGCAGCTCCAGCGGGGCGGGCAGGCGCTGGGCGGCCCAGGCGGCCCAGTCGATCACGGCAGAGGTGGTGGCGCGGCCGTCGATGCAGGCGTAGACAGTTTTCATGGGGGGCTCCTCTTGGCGTCTCAATGCATGAGATTTTCAACCGCGCCGGGTTTGTCGTGCAGCGCGAGGCGGTCCACCAGTGTCGCACTGGCGGCGTTCAGGCCCAAGACTTCGACCGAAGTGCCCTCGCGCCGGAACTTCAGCACCGCCTGGTCGAGCGCGGCCACGGCGCTGATGTCCCAGAAATGCGCGCCATTCACGTCAATGCACACGGCGGGCACGGCTTCGCGAAAATCAAAGGCCGCAAGAAAACGCTCGGTCGATGCGAAAAAGACCTGGCCGACCACGCGGTACACGCGCACGCCATGCTCCATCTGCACATCGACACGCAGCACGCGCGCCACCTTGCTGGCAAAGAACACGCCCGAGAGCAGCACGCCAGTCAGCACGCCGCGCGCCAGGTCGTGCGTGAACAGGGTGACCAGCACGGTGGCCAGCATCACGACGCTGGAGCTGGGCGGATGGCTGCGCAGTTTGACAATGGAGGTCCAGTCGAACGTGCCCAAACTCACCATGATCATCACGGCCACCAGCGCCGCCATCGGAATCTGCTTGACCCAGGGCCCGAGAAACACCACCAGCACCAGCAGGAACACCCCGGCCACCAGCGTCGACAGGCGGCCGCGCCCGCCCGATTTCACGTTGATGACCGACTGGCCGATCATGGCGCAGCCTGCCATGCCGCCCAGCAGGCCGGTGGCGATGTTCGCCGCGCCCTGGCCCGCGCATTCACGGTTCTTGTTGCTGGGGGTGTCGGTCAACTCGTCGACGATGGCGGCGGTCATCATCGATTCGAGCAGACCGACGACGGCCAGCGTCGCGGCGTAGGGCAGCACGATGAAGAGCGTTTCGAGATTGAGCGGCACTTGCGGCCACAGAAAGATCGGCAGCGTGCTGGGCAAGGCGCCCATGTCGCCGACGGTGCGGATGTCCAGGCCTAGCGCCATGGAAATGGCCGTCAGCACGACGATGGTCACCAGGGGCGAAGGCACGGCGCGCGTGAGGTAGGGCAGGCCGTAGATGATGGCCAGGCCACCGGCGGTCATCGCGTAGACCGTCCAGGGCATGTTGGTCAGCTCGGGCAGTTGCGCCAGAAAAATCAGGATAGCCAAAGCATTCACGAAGCCGGTGACGACCGAACGCGAGACAAAGCGCATCAACGAGCCCAGGCGCAGCGCTCCCGCCAGCAGCTGCAGCACGCCGGTGAGGAGCGTCGCCAGCAGCAGGTACTGCAGGCCATGGTCGCGCACCAGCGTCACCATCACCAGCGCCATCGCGCCCGTGGCGGCCGAGATCATGCCGGGCCGGCCACCGGCAAAGGCGATCACCACCGCCATGCTGAACGAGGCGTAGAGGCCCACCTGCGGGTCGACCCCGGCAATGATGGAAAAGGCGATGGCCTCCGGGATCAGCGCCAGCGCGACCACCATGCCGGCCGGCACGTCGCCGCGCACGTTGAACAGCCAGGTTTGGCGCAGAGAAGTGAGGGTCATGCGGGATCGGTGCGTCCAGGCTTGCGACGCGTGGGGAGGGATAGGGGAGAGGCTGAAAACGCTTCGGCGTACGGCAACGGCGGCGGGCGAACGCGATCAGAACGGCGCATTATATGTGCATTCGCGCCATAAGTGCTTGCATTAGGTGTGTTTTTGGTTATAATGGCCGATCTTTTAATCCAGTGTGCACTCTCAGTGCCCCGACCCGGTCGGTTGCGTCTTTCTTTTGGAGTGCGCTTTCCGGCAGAGCAAAAGCCATGCTTTTGCGCGCTACGCCCGGTAGCCACGGTTGCGCGGCCATGCACCTGCTGCGTTCCTGTTGTTTTGCCCGGCCGGTCTTGGTCCCGGCGAGCGAAGCGGTGTCCGCGCGGCCCACTGACGGAGGAACTGCCCATGTGCGGCATCGCCGGAGAACTACGATTTGACGCCCAAACCCTGGACCTGCATGCGCTGGCGCGCATGAGCGCCCAGCAGCAGCCGCGCGGACCCGACAGCGCTGGCCTGCTGACCTTGCCGGGGCGCGGTTTTGCCCACCGGCGCCTGAAAATCATGGATCTGTCGGACGCCTCGCAGCAACCCATGGTGGACCCGCAGCTCGGCCTGGGTATCGTCTTCAACGGCGCCATTTACAACCACCCGGAACTGCGCAAGGAGCTCGAAGCGCTGGGCTACCGCTTTTTTTCGCATGGCGACACCGAGGTGCTGCTCAAGGCCTACCACGCCTGGGGGCCGGCGTTTGTGCAGCGGCTCAACGGCATGTTCGCGTTTGCGCTGTGGGAGCGTGATTCGGGCAAGGTACTGCTGGGGCGCGACCGCCTGGGCATCAAACCCTTGTATTACGCCGAAGTGGCGGGAGCCCTGCGCTTTGCGTCCACGCTGCCGGCGCTGCTCGCTGGCGGCGGTATCGACACCGAGATCGACCCGGTCGGCCTGCACCACTATTTGTCTTTCCACGCTGTCGTGCCGGCACCGCACACGCTGCTGCGCGGCGTGCGCAAGCTCGCCCCTGGAACGCTGATGCATATTGGCGCCGACGGCCAGCGCATCGAGGAAACCTTCTGGGCGCTTGATTACGCGCGTACCGCCGAAGAAGAGGCGCGCTCGTTTGACGACTGGCGCGACATTCTGCTGGAGAGCTTGCGTGCCGCCGTGCGCCGGCGCCTGGTGGCCGATGTGCCGGTGGGGGCGCTGCTCTCGGGCGGGGTCGATTCCAGCCTCATCGTGGGGCTGATGTCCGAAGCCGGTGTGCAAAACCTGCGCACCTACAACGTGGGCTTCGAGGATGTGGGCGGCGAAAAGGGCAACGAATTCGAGTTCGCCGACATCGTCGCCCAGCGCTTTGGAACCATTCACGAGCGCATCTTTGTGCCTGAAGCCGAGCTGCTGCGGCGCCTGCCCGAGGCGATTGCCGCCATGAGCGAGCCCATGGTCAGCCACGACTGCATTGGTTTCTACCTGTTGTCCGAAGCGGTCTCGCGCCACAGCAAGGTGGTGCAGAGCGGGCAGGGCGCTGACGAGGTGTTTGGCGGCTACCACTGGTACCCGGCGCTGGCCGCAAGCGCCCAACCGGTGGACGACTACCTGGCCGCGTTTCGGGACCGCGACCCGGCGGAAATGGCGCGCACCGTGCAGGCGCGCTATGCGTCGCAGGATGCCTCGCGTGCGCTGGTCGCCGAACGCTTTGCCGCGCCCGGCGCGCCGGACCCGGTCGAGCAGGCCTTGCGGCTGGACACCACGGTGATGCTGGTGGACGACCCGGTGAAGCGCGTGGACAACATGACCATGGCTTTTGGCCTGGAGGCGCGGGTGCCGTTCCTGGACCACGAGCTGGTCGAGCTTGCCGCCCGCATCCCGGCGCGCCACAAGCTCGCCGGTGGCGGCAAGGGCATCTTGAAAGAGGCCGCACGCAAGGTCATTCCGGCAGCCGTGATCGATCGGCCCAAGGGCTACTTTCCGGTGCCGGCGCTCAAGTACCTGCAGGGCAACGTGCTGGCGAACGTCAAGGACGCATTGAGCAGCCGCGCAGCGCGCGAGCGCGGCTTGTTTCAACAGCCCTATGTCGATGCCTTGCTGGCCGACCCCGGCGCGCACATCACGCCGCTGCGCGGCTCCAAGCTCTGGCAGCTTGGTCTGCTGGAGATGTGGCTGCAGCAGCAGCTGTCATGACGGAGGTGACCATGATGCGCAAACACGCCCAGCGCGCCCTCAGGCTTGAGCGCACCCACTTGCCGCAAGCCGAGGGCGCGCGCAGCCAGAGCGGGCCGGTGGCCAATGCCGTGGTCGATTGTGGCTGGGGGCGCTTGATTGCCGGCCATACGTTTGCCGATCCGGCGCAGGTGGCCACCCAGTTGCTGCAAGAGAGCCCGGGCGAGCGCGACATTGCCTTTTACGTGGACAAGCCGCACGTCGTCGTCGCCCAGGCGCCGCAGCAGCTGTTCGTTGATCCGTCCGAGGCCTTTCGTCTGACGCTGGCCAGCTACCGGCCGTCAGCAGCGCGGCGGCGCGGCTTTACCATGCGCCGGCTGCGCACGCGTGCCGACATCGCAGCCATCAATGCGATCTACCGCAGCCGGCGCATGGTGCCGGTGGACGCGCAGCGCGTCTGGACGCGGCGCGCAGACCGCACGCTGATCTATGCGCTGGCCGAAGACCAGGTCAGCGGCGAAGTGCTGGGTGTGGCCATGGGCCTGGACCATGCCGAAGCCTTCAACGACGCGGAGCCAGGCGCAAGCCTGTGGGCGCTGGCGGTGGCGCCGCAGGCCACGCACCCTGGCATCGGCGAGGCGCTCACGCGCTATCTGGCCGAGCACTTTCAGGCGCGCGGGCGGGCCTACATGGATTTGTCGGTGTTGCACGACAACCAGTCGGCGATTGCGCTCTATGGCAAGCTCGGTTTTCAGAGCCTGCGCGTGTTTGCGGTCAAGCGCCGCAATGCCATCAACGAACCGCTGTTCACCGGTCCGGCCACCGACCAGGAGGCGGCGCTCAACCCTTATGCGCGCATCATCGTGGACGAAGCGCAGCGGCGCGGCATTCTGGTGGAACTCCTCGACGCGGAAAACGGCTACTTCAAACTCAGCCACGGTGGGCGCAGCGTGGTCTGCCGCGAATCGCTCACCGAACTCACCAGCGCGGTGGCGATGAGCCGCTGCGCCAACAAGCGCGTCACGGTGCGTCTGCTGGCCGGCGCCGGCCTGCAGGTGCCGCAGCAGACGCTGGCCAGCGACCTTGCGCACAACGCAGCGTTCCTGCAGCAGTATGGCCACATCGTGGTCAAACCGCTCGATGGCGAGCAAGGCCGGGGCATCAGCATCAAGCCGGGCAGCGTGGACGAGATGGAAGACGCCATTGCCACTGCCCAGCAGCATGGCGAGCGCGTGCTGCTTGAGCAATTTTGCGAAGGTCTGGACCTGCGCATCGTCGTGATCAACCACCAGGTGGTCGCTGCGGCCATTCGCAAGCCGGCCCAGATTGTCGGCGATGGCCAGAGCGATATCGCCGCGCTGATCGACAAGCAAAGCCGGCGCCGGGCGGCCGCTACCGGAGGCGAATCGAGCATCCCGGTGGACGCCGAGACCCGGCGCTGTCTTGCCGGCCAGGGCCACCAACTCAGCGACGTGCTGCCGGCGGGCAAGGTGCTGCCGGTGCGCAAGACCGCCAACCTGCACACCGGCGGCACCATCCACGACGTCACCGCCGAGCTGCACCCGCAGTTGCGCAGCGCCGCCGAACACGCCAGCCGCATTCTCGACATCCCGGTGACCGGCCTGGACTTCCTGGTTCCCGCCGTCGATGGCCCCGACTACGTGATCATCGAAGCCAACGAGCGCCCCGGTCTGGCCAACCACGAACCACAACCCACGGTGCAGCGCTTTGTCGACATGCTGTTTCCGCGCACCCAATGTGAAAGCCTGTCTCCATGAATCCATCCAGCAACGCACCACAGACCGCACTGCCCGCCATAGACACGGCCTTTCTTGAAGAAACGCTGCTGCAACTGATGGCGCTTCCCAGCCCGGTGGGGCTGACCGATGCGGTGGTGCGCTACACCGCCGCGCGGCTTGACGCTATCGGCATTCCCTACGAAATCACGCGCCGCGGCGCCATCCGTGGCCTGCTGTGCGGGCGTGAGCGCAGGCCGGCACGCGCGCTGGTGGCGCACCTGGACACGCTCGGCGCCATGGTGCGCGAGATCAAGCCCAATGGGCGCCTGGCCATCGTGCCTATTGGCACCTGGTCGTCGCGTTTTGCCGAGGGAGGGCGCCTGACCATCTACACCGACCACGGCCAGCTGCGCGGTTCCTGCCTGCCGCTCAAGACCTCGGGCCACGCCTTCGGCGCCGAAGTCGACACCCAGCCGTCAAGTTGGGACCACGTAGAGGTTCGCGTCGATGTGCCCGCGCAGTCGGCGCAAGAGCTGATCGACGCGGGGGTGCATGTTGGCGACTGGATTGCCTTTGATCCGGGACTCGAAATGGCGCCCGGCGGCTACATCGTGTCGCGCTATCTGGACGACAAGGCGGCGGTGGCCGCACTGTTGGCGGCCTGCAAGGCCGTGGTTGAGAGCGGTCGCGAGCTGCCGGTGGATGCGCTGGCCCTGTTTACCATCACCGAAGAAGTAGGCTCGGGCGCCTCGGCCGCGTTGCATGGCGACATCGCCGAACTGGTGAGTCTGGACATCGCGATTGCTGCGCCGGGACAAAACACCGACGAGCACGCCGTCACCATCTGCCTGCAGGACCTCTCGGGCCCGTTCGACTACCACCTGACGCACAAGCTGATTGGCCTGGCGGACGAGCATGCCATCCCCTACCGGCGCGACGTCTTCAAGTTCTACCGCTCGGACTCCGCCGCCGCTGTCGAGGCCGGGAACGACATCCGCACCGCACTTATCGGCTTTGGCGCCGATGCCTCGCACGGGCACGAGCGCACCCATCAAGATGCCTTGCTCGCGCTGGCCCAGCTGGCCTGCGCCTACATGCTCTCGGACCCCGTCGCACGGCGCGACCGCACCTCCATGGGGTCGCTCGAAGGTTTCACCGAGCAGGTGCGGCCGGGTGATTTGCAGATGCCCAGCACCTCGCTGCCCGATCCGCAAGAGTTCCTGGCGGCCGGTGCAGAAGGCAGCGAGCCCTGAGTGCAAAAAGCCCGCAGATTAATGGCATAAATTGCTCTTAATGCCCATATTTATTGCGCTTATAGCTATAAAAACAGAAGTTCTCCTTCAGTGTCATCGGTCTCAGTGGGCGCTGCTCGCACGCGCACGCGCACGGCGGTTGCCGCTACCATGGAGGCGCGCGCCGTTTGCCTGCGGTGTGCCTTATTCAGACCCATGACGCCGTCCGACAGCAACAAGCCTTCTGCCACCGAATCCAAAACCTGCGCGAGCGCTGGCTGGGTCGTCTGCCTGTGCGCGGCCTGGTGCGATACCTGCGGTGACTACCGCCGCACGTTCGAGGCCGTAGCGCGTGACTGGCCAGCGATGCGGTTTGAGTGGCTGGACATTGAAGACGAAGCCGATGTGGCAGGCGAAGTTGACGTGGAAACCTTCCCCACGCTGCTGGTGGCCGACGGCAGCGGCGCGCGTTTCTTCGGTCCGCTGCTGCCGCAAGCCGGGGTGCTGGCGCGTCTGCTTGGCAGCCTGCAGACTGCCAGCGCCGGATCGCCGCGCGTTGCCGACCCGGCAGCCCAGGCCTTGTTTGAGCGGGTGCGCGCCGCAAGAAGCTGATCGGGACGGCTGTCGTGGGTGCACGACCCTGCAACAACAAGGCCCGCTTTTTGCTTTTATGCCCCGCAAAGGCTTTTCGAATGGGCCATTGCGCGCTATAATCGCTCTCTCACGACCAAACGGGCGGGTACCAACCGCCCGTTTTTTTTGGGCGTGAGCTTTTGGAGCTCGAAGCCTAAAGGTCTGCAGACTTTTCGGGTTCTCGGGTTTTTTGTTTTTCCGGGATTGAACGCATACACGTGGCACTGCAGCAAATTGTTGAGCAAACCGTAATCGGCCTGGGCTACGACCTGGTCGAGGTGGCGCGCTGCCCGGGTGGGCTGCTGCGCATCACCATCGATTTGCCTTGGCAAGCGGCCCCTGCGGGCTCGGCAGGCATGCAGCCTGAGCTGTACGTCACGGTAGAAGACTGCGAAAAAGTGACCCGCCAATTGCAGTTTGCATTGGAAGTGGACGCAGTGGAGTACGCGCGGCTAGAGGTGTCCTCGCCCGGTATTGACCGGCCTTTGCGCCATGAGCAGGATTTTGAGCGGTTTGAGGGCGAAGTGGTTGACCTCACGCTCAAGCAGCCGATAGGCGCTGCGGCAGCCGGGCAGGTGAGCCCGCTGCGCAAGAAATTTCGCGGCACGCTCGAGCGTGCTGATGGTGGCGGTTGGCAGATTACGTGGCGCGACGAGCCGCCGGTCAAACCGGGGCAGCGCGTCAGCGCCAAACGGGTGCCGGCGCCATTGCAAGCCTTGGGTTTTGCGCTTGATGAGTTGAAAGAGGTACGTCTGGCGCCGATTGTGAATTTCAAAGGGCGTAGGGCGAAGTCCGCGCCGGAATGATTTTCCCTGAAAGGGGAAAATGGGTTTGGGTTGCCTGCGTGCCGCCCACAGTGAATAGAAACAGGAGTGTCGTTGCATGAATCGCGAATTGTTGATGTTGATCGATGCCATTTCGCGCGAAAAAAGCGTTGAGCGGGATGTGGTGCTGGGCGCCGTCGAATCCGCTTTGGCGCAGGCGACGAAAAAGCTCTATTCGGGCGAGGTGGACATCCGCGTGGCGCTTGACCGCGACAGCGGCAACTACGAAACCTTCCGCCGCTGGCTGGTGGTGCCCGACGACGCCGGCCTGCAAAATCCGGATGCCGAAGAGATGTTGATGGACGCGCGCGAGCGCGTGCCTGATGTCGAAGTGGGCGAATACATTGAAGAAGGCATCGAGTCGGTGCCGATTGGCCGCATTGGCGCCATGGCGGCCAAGCAGGTCATCTTGCAAAAGATTCGCGACGCCGAGCGCGAGATGCTGCTCAACGACTTCATGTCGCGTGGCGAGAAGATTCTCACCGGCACCGTCAAGCGCATGGACAAGGGCGACCTGATCATCGAGGCCGGTCGCGTCGAAGGTCGCTTGCGCCGCAGCGAGATGATCCCCAAGGAGAACCTGCGCAGCGGTGACCGTGTGCGCGGCATGATCATGGAGGTCGATCTGACGCTGCGCGGCGCCCCCATCATCCTGTCGCGCTCGGCGCCGGAGTTCATGATTGAGCTGTTCCGTCATGAAGTGCCGGAAATCGAGCAGGGCCTGCTCGAAATCAAGAGCTGCGCCCGCGACCCGGGCAGCCGCGCCAAGATTGCCGTGCTCTCGCACGACCGCCGTGTCGACCCCATCGGCACCTGTGTCGGTGTGCGCGGCACCCGCGTCAATGCGGTGACCAACGAGCTTGCGGGCGAGCGTGTCGACATCGTGCTGTGGTCGGAAGATCCGGCGCAATTTGTGATCGGCGCGCTGGCGCCTGCCAACGTATCCTCCATTGTGGTGGACGAAGAGCGGCACGCAATGGACGTGGTGGTGGATGAGGAAAACCTCGCCATCGCCATCGGCCGAGGCGGCCAGAACGTCCGCCTGGCGTCTGACCTCACAGGTTGGAAGATCAACATCATGGACGCTGCGGAATCGGCCCAGAAGCAAGCCGACGAGACCGATACGGCCCGCAAGCTGTTCATGGAAAAACTCGACGTCGACCAGGAAATGGCCGACATACTGATCGAAGAGGGTTTCAACACCCTTGAAGAAGTGGCCTATGTGCCGCTGCAGGAAATGCTCGATATCGAGAGCTTCGATGAAGACACCGTGAACGAGCTGCGCGCACGCGCCAAGGATGCCTTGTTGACCATCGACATCGCCCGCGAAGACAGCGTAGAGAGCGTTTCGCAGGATCTGCGCGACCTCGAAGGCGTTACCCCCGAATTGATTGCCAAGCTGGCGGACGGCGGT
Source organism: Giesbergeria sp. (assembly GCA_034674825.1). Lineage (GTDB taxonomy): Bacteria > Pseudomonadota > Gammaproteobacteria > Burkholderiales > Burkholderiaceae_C > Simplicispira. The sequence continues at coordinate 1,745 of JAUCDU010000042.1, read as the reverse complement.
GTGAATACCCGCGACGACCTGGCTGATTTGGCGATTGACGAGCTCATCGAGCTGACCGGGCAGTCCGAAGACGACGCCAAGGCATTGATCATGAAAGCACGCGAACACTGGTTCGCGGGGCAAGAGTAAAGGTCGGGAGGCACGAACCACATATGTCCAGTATTACCGTTGCCGAGTTCGCCAGCGAACTCAAAAAAACCCCCGACGTCTTGCTCGAACAGCTCAAGTCTGCCGGTGTATCCAAGGCCAGCGCGACCGATGCGCTGACCGAGGGCGACAAGCAGATGCTGCTTGCGCATTTGCAGGCCAGCCACGGCCTTGGTGGGTCTGATCGCAAGAAGATCACTCTGGTCAAGCGCTCGACCAGCGAAATCAAGCAGGCCGACGCCTCTGGAAAGGCGCGCACCATTCAGGTGGAAGTTCGCAAGAAGCGCACTTTTATCAAGCGCGACGACGCGCTCGATGCCGCACCGGCTCAGCCTGAGGTGGAAGCTGCGTCGCCGGCCGACGAAGCACCGCAGGCGCCCGCACACGACAACGCCGACCTGATTCGTCGCGAAGAAGAAGCGCGCCGCCAGGCCGAGCTCATCAGTCGCCAGGAGCAGGATCTGAGCGAGAAGCGGCGCGAGCGCGAGCAACGTGAACAACGCGAGCGTGAAGCCGCTGAACGCGCAGCCGCCTACGCCGCCCAAACGCAGGAAAAGAAAGCGCAAGTCTCTGCCGAGAAGCAGGAGGCCACGCGCGAGCAGGCCGCCGAAGCTGCGGCGCGCGCTGCGGCACAGGCCGAAGCGCGTGAGCAGGCCGAAGCCGAATCTCGGGCGCGGGCCGCCGAGGAGGCTGAGCGCGCGTCCGATCTGGACGAGCGGCGCCGCAAGGCGCTGGCAGAAGCGGCTGCGATTCGCTCCATGATGTCGACCCCGGCCAAGGTGCTGGTCGCCAAAAAGCCGGAAGAGCCCAAGCCTGTGGCGCGCGCTGGCGATGCCAAAAAAGGCACACTGCACAAGCCAGCCGCCGCTCCTGGCGCGGCACCGCGCACCGCGGGTGCGCCTGGCGCCGGCAAGGAAGTCAAATCTGCCAAGCTCTCGTCGAGCTGGGCCGGCGACGCCGCCAAGAAGAAGGGTATTCCCACCCGTGGCGACACCAGTGGTGGTCGCGGGGGCGCGAGCGGCTGGCGCAGCGGAGGCCGCAGTGGCGGTCGCCGTGGCAACGACCGTGATCGCTCGGATCAGCACGCACACGCCGCACCGGTCGAGATGCGCATCATCGAGGTGCATGTGCCCGAGACCATCACCGTGGCCGAACTGGCCCACAAGATGGCCGTCAAGGCGTCCGAAGTCATCAAGGCGCTGATGAAGATGGGCCAGATGGTCACCATGAACCAGCCGCTCGACCAGGACACCGCGATGATTGTGGTGGAAGAACTCGGCCATACGGCCGTGGTCGCTGCGCTCGACGACCCTGAGGCCTTCTCGCAAGAAGACGCTTCGGCGCAAAACGCCGAGCTCGTCTCGCGTGCCCCGGTCGTTACCGTCATGGGCCACGTCGACCACGGCAAGACCTCGCTGCTTGACTACATCCGCAGCACCAAGGTGGCGACGGGCGAGGCCGGCGGCATCACGCAGCATATTGGCGCCTACCACGTCGAGACGCCGCGCGGCATGGTGTCGTTCCTCGACACCCCGGGTCACGAGGCATTCACCGCCATGCGTGCTCGCGGTGCGCTTGCGACCGACATTGTGATTCTG
>JAUCDU010000041.1:0-12796 GCA_034674825.1 Giesbergeria sp. | reverse complement strand
TCCTCGATGCCCAGGGACCAGGCGTGGCCCAGGTAGTCGGGCGGGTGCCACTCAAAGGCGCGCGCCCAGTGCGCCATGGCCAGCAACACGGTGGCGACATCCCGCGCCACGGTGTTGCCGGGGCCCGGTACCAGGCCGACGGCCCAGGCGAGCGTGTACACCAGCAGCAGCAGCAACAGGGCTGGCTGCAACCGCACCACGCGCCGCATGAAAAAACGCCCCCAGCGTATCTGGCCCGCGTTGCGCAGTTCGCGCAGCAGTTGCGTGGTGATCAGGAAGCCGCTGAGGACGAAAAAAATGTCCACCCCCAGGAAGCCGCCACGCGCCTGGGCCACCTGGGCATGAAAGAGCAGCACGGCCAGCACGGCCAGGCCTCTCAGCCCATCGAGCGCGGGCCAGTAGCGCATGGTGGGTGTCAGCGCTTCTTGTTGGCGTCGAGAATCTGCCGGATCAGTTCAGGGTCTTCCACCACCGTGGCGCCTTGCGGCAGCTTCACCCCGTTGACCGACGCGGGCGCCGGCTTGCCTGCGGGCGCGGTGGGGGAGGTGGCAGGTGCGGCTGAATTTGCGCCCGGCGCTGATGCACTACCGCTGGCGGGGCTGGCAGCGGCAGGGGCAGGGGCACTCTCCTGGCCTGCGGCGGGGCGGTCGCTGAGATTGATCATGCGGGCTGGCTGCTCTGGCCGCTCGATGGGCGAGGCACTGGCAGGCGAAGGTACTGGCGCGGGCGCGCGCAGCGGCACCGCAGTCGCGCGCGGCGCCGTGCCTTTGGATGCGGGACTGTTGGCTGGCACCGCCGGGACGGCAGGGGTCGCCTCCGTGGCGCCCGCGCCGCCATCGGAGGCGTCGGGGTGCAGCGCGTCCGCTGCGCGGCGCGCATCGCGGCTGGCCTTGACCCGGTCGCGCACGCTCTGAGCCCAGGTCCCCAGGGTCGCTTGGTAAGCGTCGGTCGCGGCCTCGGCTTCGTTGCTGTCGTTGATGATGTAGGGCGTGATCAGGATGACGAGCTCGGTGCGCGAGCGCGTTTGGCCAGACGACTTGAACAGGTTGCCAAGCACCGGTACGTCTTTGAGCAGCGGAACGCCGCTGTCGCTATCGGTGGCGGTTTCGGAAATCAAGCCGCCGAGCATGACGGTGGCGCCGTCGCGCATGCTCAGCTTGGTCTCAATCGAGCGCTTGCGAATGGTCGGCGAGCTGGTCACGCCGGTGGTTGTGGGTTCGGCGCTACTGACCTCCTGGCTCACTTCGAGGTCGATCCGGTCGCCTGCGTGGATGACAGGGCGCACGCGCAGCAATACGCCGGTGTTGCGGTACTGAATGGTTTGTGGCACCACGGTGTTGTTGCCGCCGAAAATGCCGCCGCTGGTGGTGACGCCCTGGGTGGTGACGGTGGGCACTTCCTGGCCGACGTTGATGCTGGCCGATTCGCCATTGCGCGTCATGATCTTGGGGTTGGAGATGACGCGCGAATCGCTGTTGCTGGCCAATGCGGTAATCGCCAACTGGCGCAGCGGGTTGCCGCCGAGCAGCGCGTTGATCGACAGGCCCGTCGCCCCCGCGTTAACGTCATAGGTGGTGCCGCTCAGGCGCAGTGCCTTGGCGCCCGAGCCCATCTGGTCGAGCTGCCAGCTGAACCCCAGGCTGTTGTCGTCGGCCAGTGCCACTTCGGCCACCAGCACGTCGATCAGGGCCGACTTCACCGGCCGGTCAAGCTCCGACAACAGCGACAGCCACTGGCGGTAGTCTTCCTGGCTGCCGCCCTGGAAGATCAGGGAGTTGGTGGCGTTGTTCACCACGACGCGCCTTTGCCGGTTGCCGCCTGCCGCCGCCGGTGGCGGTGGCGTGCCCCCGGTCGAAGCCGCAGGCCCGGTTGGCGCCGGGCTGGCGCCGCCGATGAGTTCGTTCAGCGATTTGGCGAGTTCCTGCGCATCGGCATTGCGCACCGGGTAGGTGAAGTACGCGCTGCCCGCCTGCACGGCGTTGAACTGGTCGAGTTCCTTCACCCAGTCCAGCACGTGGGCCATGACTTCTTTGGAGGTGGAGAACACCAGCACGCTGTTGATGGGCGGCAGCGGAATCAGGGTGATCGGGTCGCCTGCGCCGGCCTGGCTCGAGACGTTGTAGCCCTCGGCCTTGAGCACTTCGCTCAGGCGGCGCACGAATTCGTCCGCGCTCCAGTAGCGCGGCACGACGCGGCTGCTGTTCTGGCCGCGCAGGCCGGGTTGGTCAAACACCTGAATCAGCTCGAGCGCCACCTGCACGTCGTCGGGTTGACCGCTCACGAGCAGGCCGCCGGTGTTGTCGGCTTCCAGTGTCACCTTGTCGCCCAGCACATTCTTGAGCATGGGCAAAAACACCTGCGGGCGCACCGCTTCGGTTTCGATGTAGTGGAAAATCGGCCGCAGGGGCAGCGGCACCGTGGGCTGCGCCCGCCCGCGCCGCACCAGCGGCAAGGTGCTGGCCACCGAGGTCGAGGGCACGATGCGCAGCACGCCGCCGAAATCCTGCACCGCCACGCCATAGCTCTTGAGCAGTTGCGCCGACACTTCGGTCAGGCGTGCCGCCGTCATGGGTTTGGGCGTGCGGAAAGTGATGAGGTCGGTACGAGCGCTCACCGCCGAATCGACCGAATAATTGAGTTGCAGGATGCCGCCATACACCGCCTGAATGAAAGCGGGCAGCGACATTTGCTCGATCGAAACCGTGAGGTCGCCTCCCGCTTCGCTGGCCTGGGTAGGGGGTTGCGCCGGGCGCAGGTTGCCGGCGATGAGTGCCGGCGGTTTCGGGCCCGCGCTGATCTGCGTCTCGCGCGGCATGCTGGGCGGCTGCGACCCCACGGTGCCGGACGTCCGGTGGTCGGAATGGCGGTCGAAGACGATCGGATCCGGTGCCGAGGGCGAGCGCACGGCGCAACCGCTGAGCGTGATGCAGACAAGGCCTGCAACGTGCAAGGAGGAGGTGCGTGGAAAGGACTTCATAAACGGAGTGTCTCGCGTGTAAGGACGGGGCCAGTCAGCGCGGCGCTTTCGGGGTGTCCGGGCCCTGGCTTGCTGCCGGGGCCGGGGGAGAAGTTTCGGGCAGCACCGGCACGCCGATGCGCTTTTTGCCCGGCGTCAGCACGCCAATGGCACCTGGACGCACCCAGGCGAGCTTTCCGCCGCCCGGCAGAACGTCGCCAATCTTGAGGAAACGGGGCATAGGTTCGCCATCGAACTGCACAATGATCTGGGTCTTGTCGCCCCGCTGCACCACGCCGGTGATGTACCAGTTGCGTGGTGTGAGCGGCTCGGGGCGTACTTGCCAGGCTTGGTTGGCATTGGTTTCCCACATTCTGCTGACGGCATTGCCCGCGACGGCGCCGCCCGGAACGATGTCGGCGGGTGCGCCCGCTGACGGTTCGGCAGGGTGCCCCGCCATGGCGGCTGGCTCGGGGGTGGCTTGCGTAGCCAGTGGGCGCGGCAGCGCGATCGCGGGCGCCGTCGGGTGCGCGGTGGGCAATTCGCCGCTCGGCGACTGCAACGGTGCGGTGGCGCTGCTGCGCGCCACATGGTGGCCCCACCAGCCTCCAGTGGCTGCGGCCGCGACGACCAATCCAGCCGCGAGCAGGACGGGCGTGCGGGCGTTCATTGCGCCTCCTTGACTGGCACTGTCGAGCCGGCGCTCGCAGCGTGGGAATTTTCGGCCTGGCGCTGCGCTGCGCTTCCAAGCGAGGCAGCACTTTGCGGGTTGAGGCCAAAGGTCTTGACCACGAAGTCGGCGCGGCCGCTGCGCACCGAGAATTTTTCAACTTGTCGCAGCACCGGGCCGTTTTCGATTTCGCGCAGCAGCGGCATGAGCTGCTCGCCAAGCCCGGTCGTGACCCGCACGCTGGTGGTGATCAAGCCCGACACCTCTGCAGGGTTGGCAGAACCGCTGCGTGGGGTCGACGCGGTAGAGGGCCGCGCGCTCGTCGCTGATTCGCCCATGGCGGCGACCTGACAGGGGGTGTCGAGCCGTTTGCACAGGTCTGCCATGGCCTCCATGGCTTCGGCGCGAAACACGCCGGTCTGGGTTACTTCGGGGAGCCGCTCTAACCAGGCGAGCTGGGCCTTGGCGGCCTCGCGCGACAAAGCCTGCCAGTCGATGGCCGAAATGGCGCTTGCTTCGCGCTGGCGAAGGCGCTCAAGCCGCTGGTGCTCGGGGCGTAGCTTTTCCAGCTCTGCTTGCCAGTCGAGCGTGACCGAAAAGCCGCCCACAAGGACGGCCAGCCATATGAGCCAGCGCAAGGAGGTGCTCATGGCGCCGTCCTTGCCGTCGATGCTGTTGCGTTCGGGCGGATGCGCCAGGCGAATTTGAAACCCGTGCCGCCGCTCACGTCGACAAACCGGGCGTCGTAAAACCAGGGGTGATTCTCCAGCGCGCCGAGCACGCCGGTGAGCCGCGGCGAGCCTCCGCCGACGACGACCAGGGTGGCCTGCACGGTCGGCGGGTTCACTTCCAGCTCGCGCACTGCCAGGCCTTGGCGGGTGACGATTTCGGCCAGTTCGGTGATGATGTCGTGGGTGGTGGGCGGCGGGGACAGGGCCTGCACTGCGTTGATCCAGCCGAGGGTGTCGTTGGTGCGCTTGCGTGCCTCTTGCAGCGGTTCGAGCTTGGCGAGCAGCCGCTCTTGCGATTGCAGGCCCAGGTCAATGGCTTGTTGGTGGGCTTCTTTCTGGGCATACAGCCAGCTGCCCCATCCCGCGAGGCCAGCCGTGGCAAGCACCAGCGCAACGGGAGCCAACTGGGACCACCTTATCTGGCCGTGGTGGTTGGCCCGTGCGGTCAGGTTGCGACCCCAGGGGCGCCGCGCTAAGGTGCTGCGCTCTGTTGCGTCACGGCGGGGCAGTGCGTCGGGCCAGCCGAGCGCTTGCAGCGCGGGGTTCTGCACACGCATCGAGGCCCATGTCTGGGGGTCGGGCAGCTGGTCGAACCACAGGCTGTCGACCAGTTGCCGGTTTTTCCACAGTTGCGCCTCGACGCCGGCTGTGCCGGGGGCCGACAGCCAGACGATGCCCTGAGCTGCTGGCGTGCTGTACAGGCTGTAGGCGAGCGCGCCAATACCTTGCCTGCCGCCGTGCTTTTCTGCAAACGCCGATTCGATCGCTGCGTCCCAGATCCAGATGTGCAGCCAATCGCCTTGGCGCACCACGCAAGAGCCAAACTTCGAGAAGGGGCTGAGGGCTTGCACCTGCAGTTGGGCAAAGCCGCCGGTTCTGAGGCGCGGCACGCCACTGCAATCCACACGGTGGTAGGCGCAAAGCGCGCGCGGCACGACCAGGCGTGGCGTGCTGAGCGCAGCGGGAAAGCGGCCGGGCAACGTGCGTTGCAGCAGCAAGTCCGGCGCATGCGGATTAAAAAGATAGGAGTCGTGAAGCATCGCTTGGCGTAGAGGCCGGTGGCTGGTTCGGCCAAGGCAGAGGAGGGATTTTACCTGCCGGTCTGGCTTCGGCCCCTACCATCGGCTGGCTGATGGTCCAGGGGCGGTCGTCGCTTTCAGGGTCGAGCGTCAAGGTGTAGGTCATGCGCCACGGCCCCTTGGGGTGGCGATGCGTGACGCGCAACACTTTTTGCACCTGTTTGCCTCCGCTACCACCAAAAATGCCTCCGGTGCCCAGAAGCGCATTGTTTTGTGCAATCCGTTCGGCAACCTTGGCGGGGTCCCCGCGGGCGGTCTCGATGTCCTGGATAAGTTCGTCCCCCAGCCCTGCCGCCCTGAGGACGGGCGCGGGCGCAGTGGCCAGATTCAGGCTGCTGCCGAGCATGGTGGTTTCTCCATACACCGTGAACCCCTGATCGCAACCGTTGTCGGCGAATGGGGTGCGGTACGCCGCCCACCCGTAGACATCCCAAACTTCCCCTTCGGACAGCAGGGGGCTGTTGCGCGGCGGTGGCAGGCCCTTTGCGGTGTAGCTGTCGCGCTCTGCACCATTGAGGCGCTGCAGGTTGTCGCTGTCGGTGTAGTCCGCAAGTGCGTCGATCAGGGCGGGGGCCTTGTCGGGCGCTACGCCACAGCCGACCAGATAGTGGGTGAGCAACTCGCTGTTAACGGTGTTCAGGTCGATGAGCCCGCCATGGTCCTGCAGTTCGATGGTGCTGTTGGCATCGGTGAGGTAGGGCGTGCCGTCGGCCATGACGACTGCGGCGCCGTCCGTGAAATCGGCGGTGCGTGGACGCGCCCCGGACAACCAGTATTCGGCTTGCGCACGGCCCGACAGCGCGCTGCGAATGAATTCAGTGCGCTCGCGCAGCTGGGCCACGCGTTCCGCCGAAGTCTTTGCTGCATCGGCGACCATCACCACGACGATCGACAAACCTGCCATGAGCCACAAGACGGCTGCGAGCGCAAAGCCGCCGGACCGCTTGCCACGAGCATGTCGTTGCACGCCTACCTCCCCACGCCGAACGCCTGGGCGATGGCATTGTTTTTGGGTGTGAGGCGACCCTCATACGCTGCAGCACGCACCACCGTGCGCTGGCTGTTGGTGTCCTTGAGCAACACGGCTGAGGGCATGGGGCGGGAGGCCGCCATGCCCGTGGGCGGCCACTGCGGATGCTCTTGCCCCAAGTGGTCGACAAACCTGAATTCCAGGCGCCCGGGCAGCCGGGCAAGTTTGATGGCGGGCTGGTTGTCGCGGGTGTTCGGATTTTTCAGTTGCAGTTCGGTGCTTGTCGTATCGCCGTCGTTCGACGGTGTGAGGAACAAGTGGGCCGCCCGGGGCGTCCCCGTCGGGCCTTCTGGGTACGCGAGTGTGACCATATCCAGCTCTTCGTACCCGCCGACAAACGGCCGCTCCAGTGTGGGGTCGACGACCATGTTTGCCACCATGTCGTACAGCGCGCGCGACTGTGTCCAGCGACTGAGGAAGCCGTTGCTGTGCTCGGTACTGACGCGCAGCATTTGGGCTATCTGACCAAATGCTCCTGACATCAGCGCCACCGTGAAACTCAGAATCACCACCGTGACGAGCAACTCGATCAGCGTCAGGCCGCCTTGTTTGCGTGATGGCATCATTGTCCCGCCCCCGCACCGGGCGATCCGAAAATGCTGCCGACTCCGCTGCCTGCGACCATTCGGTAGCCTGCCAGTTGCAACTCGAAATGCGTCCACTCGGCGCGGTCCGCGGGGCGTGTGAGCCGAACGTCTACTTCGTACAGGGAAACTTCGTACCGGGACGGCGTGCCGAGCGGGGTAAGTGTTCGCACGACATCCCGAATCGGGTGACTTGTCCAGCTCAGGCGATAGTTCGGCATTTCCACTTCGCCAGAGGGCTGATCAACGGGATTGATCGCGCGCAGATACTCCATCGCCTCGTTGCGCGCGAGCAGACTGGCCTCTTCATCCTTGAGCCGTGACATCGCGGTCGCACTTTGCCCGAACCAGGTGAACGCAACCGATGCGCCGATGCTCAAAATGACCAGCGCTGCAAGCACTTCCAGCAAGCTGATGCCGACTTGATGCGCTCGCCTGTTGACGTTGGCAGTCAGGCTCATGGCGACGCAGCAGTGTTGGATCGAATGCCGATTTCACAGGTGTCCGCCTTTACCTCGAGCACCAGGGTTTGGCCCGGAGCCGAAAATTCGATCGAAGCGGGCAGGCACAGCCCCGAGGCGCGAATGTCCAGGCGTTGTCCTTCTGCCATGGCCCATCCCGGGGGCAGGTCAAGCGCAGGTTGGCCGTCTGCCAGCGCTTTGCCGGCGGTAGCCGGCGTGAGTTCGAAATTTTGGCCCAGCAGCGCCGATCGTGCGTACAGTTTTTGCAAGCGCATGATCAGTTCACTGCTGCTCACCCGCCGTTCTGTACTGCTGAACCAGCGCTCGAAATTGGGCAGGACAATGGCAGAGAGCAGTCCAAGCAACACCATCACAGCCATCATTTCGATGAGCGTAAATCCCCGTGGAGATTTTGGGCGCTGGTTGCGGGCGCGCGCCAGACGGAAGAGGGCAGTCACCTGCCCAGAATATCGGCGTTGAGGCCATCGCCACCAGGCTTGCCGTCAGCGCCATAAGAGACCACCGCGAACGGCTTGCCGTCGGGGCCGGGAGTCTGGATTTTGTACGGGTTGTTCCAAGGGTCGACCGGGATTTGACCATCCAGATACGGTCCCTTCCACACTGCGCGCATATTGGGTTCTTCCGGCTCTCGAACCAGCCAGTGCAGTGCAGTTTCGCCATCTGGCAACGTACCCACATCAAGCCGCATGATTTGCAGCGCACTTTCGATCATTTTGATCTGCACTTGCGCCGTCTGTACCTTGCTCGAATCGACCTTGCCAAAGATGCGCGGACCCACCAGGCCCGCAAGCAAGCCGATGATCACCATGACCACCAGCATTTCAAGCAGGGTAAAACCACGCGCGCGGCGCGCGGGTGTACAGAAGCGATTTTCAGGACGAAGCATTCGTATCATGGATATTGCGTGCGAGCCGCAGTCGGGCGGATCCGCACTAGATAACGTTGGTGAGGCTGGTGATGGCGAGCATCACACTGATCATGATGCCTCCCAACAGAACTGAGACCAGAAGTATGGTCACCGGTTCCAGCAAAATCAAGAATTGTTTCATGCTCTGCTGAGCATGCGTGCGGTGCATCTGGGCCAGCGAGGCCGTAGTGTGCGCCAACTTGCCCGACTGCTCGCCGACCCGCACCAGGTTCAGGCCGACGGCATCCAGAAAGTGGTGGGTTTGCATGGCCGCCGCCAGCGCTTGTCCGGCCTTTACTTCTCGGGCAATCGCTTCGGCTTTGCGCCGCCAGGCCTGGCCAGCCAGCGAATTCTGGGAATGACGCAGTGCATCAAGCAACGGGACGTGGTGCTGCAAAAGCACCGAAAACATGCTGGCCCAGCGCGCCAGCTCAACGTGGTCGATCCAGCGCCCGATCAGCGGCAGGGTTGTCGCCGTCTCCCAAAGTTGCTCCCGCACGGCACGCTGCGACAGCATCAGCCATGCGCCACCCACGGCTGCCGCCACGGTGATCGAGGCAAGAATTTTGTTGTTTACCAGCCAGAGTCCTGCCTGTAACACCCAGCGGGAAAAGAGCGGGATATCGGCCTTTGGGTTGGTGAGAATGTTTGCAAACTTGGGTACGACAAAGACGAAGACAACCAGGGTTGCCAGCAAACCGCTGGCGATAAGCACCATTGGGTAGGTCAGGGCATTGCGGGTTTCACGCCGGAAGCTCGCGTCGGCCTCCATTTGCTGCGAGGCGGAAGACAGCGATGCCCCGAGCTTGCCTGTCTCTTCACCAGCCTTGACAAGCTCGTGCACGTACTCCGGCAAATTCAGACCACCGGCCTTCAGCGCCACTGCCAGGCTGGTGCCGGAACGCAAGCTGGTATACGCCTCGCTCAGGGCCGCGCCCAGGGGGCGACTCTCGTGGCCGCGGGCAATGTTGAGCAGCGCGTCTGCCAGCGGTATCCCGGCGTTCAATAGCGTGGACAGTTCCTGGATGCACAGCAACAGCTCTTCCTGCCGAATCCGCCGGGGTTGTGACGGGTCGGCGCTGCCGGTGCGCACCCGGGGGGCCATTGCGGGCTTGCCGCCAGCGCCCGCTTCGCTGAGCGAGAACACTTTGAGTCCTTGTTTGGACAGCATTGCAAGTGCGAGCTGTGCATCCGCAGATTCGAGCGTTCCCTTGCTGCGGTGGCCCTCAGCCGAAGTCGCTTGGTATCGGAACAATGGCATGTGATTGGCTTACTGGCCGATGGCCATCACTTCAGCGACTGTGGTGATGCCGTTCCCGACTTTCAACAGGCCGTCTTGCGTCATGGAGCGGACATGTCTTTTGCGCAGTCCCTGGATCATTTCGGTTTCACTGACCTGCTCAAGGATTTGCTCTCGGATCGTTTCGTCCACGTCGAACATTTCGTACACGGCAATGCGACCCATATAGCCCGTGTTCAGACAGATTTCACATCCGACCGGTTCGCGCAGTTGTAAGTTCCCGATCTCTCGCAACGCAGTGGGATGGTTGGCGTTCCAGTGGGCGAGCGCATCGTCAAGCAGGGTGCGGTGCGCTGCCTCAGGCTCGGATGCGGGCCGGCTGCAGTGTGGGCACAGACGCCGGACCAGGCGCTGCGCCATGATGCCGCGAAGGCTGGAAGCAAGCAAAAACCTTTCGACGCCCATGTCGCCCAGCCGGGTCACAGCGCCGGCGGCACTGTTCGTATGCAAGGTAGAGAAAACCAGGTGTCCGGTGAGCGCCGACTGCACCGCGATGGCGGCGGTTTCCTGATCGCGAATCTCGCCGATCAGAATGACATCGGGGTCGTGTCGCAGTATGGAGCGCAGTGCCGACGCGAACGTGTAACCAATATCTGCATTCACCTGAAGCTGCGTGATCCCTTGCAACTTGTACTCGACCGGGTCTTCGACGGTGATGATTTTCTTCAGGCCATCGTTGCCAAGATCGAGCGCGGTATAGAGCGTGGTCGTTTTGCCGGAGCCCGTAGGGCCAGTCACCAGAACAATGCCGTTGGGCGCTTCGATCCAGCGCCGAAACTGGGCGGAGTGGTCTGCCAGCATGCCGAGATCGCCAAGGTCGTAGTTGGGGCGGTCCTGTCGGAGCAAACGCATGACGACCGATTCCCCGTTGCTGCCCGGAAGAATGGACACGCGAACATCGAAGATCTCGCCATGGATTCGGGCTGTCATCCGGCCGTCCTGCGGCAGGCGACGCTCTGCGATATCGAGTTGCGAGAGAATTTTGATGCGGCAAACGGTTGCATCAAACCGGTCGGCACTGAACCTTTGCAGATCGCGCATTACGCCGTCGACCCGGACCCTGGCTGCAAATCCGTAGTCACCGGGTTCAATGTGGATGTCGGAAGCCCGTCGGGTGACAGCCTGGCTGAGCAAACCGTTCACCAGTTCAACAATCGGGCCTTCTTCAGCCAATTCACGCAAATGGGCAAGGTCGCCGGTGCTGGTGGTGGCCCTGGCTTCTCGCGAAGTGACTGAGGCAAACAGATTATCGAGATCAACTGAACGGGCAATGCGCCACTGCAGCGGTTTGCCGATCTGGCTGGCCTTGATTCTCAGGACTTCCTGCGCCGCGCGTGACAACAGATCGCAGGTGCAACACACGAGTGCGTCTTGGGTTTCCCACAGGGCGAGTCCTTCTCGCTGACACCAGGCGTGTTGCAGTTGCAGTGTGGCGAGCGTTTCGATGATCTGCGGCTCGAGCGAAGACAACTCCGCAAAGTTCACCACTGCCCATCCCGTGTAACTGGACAATGCGCCGACCAGTGCCTGTTCCGGCACCATCCCGGTTCTGCTGGCGACTACCAGCGCCGAGTCAGACTTTTGGTGCGTGAGGCTTTGCAGCTGTTCGGCACCTTTCTGGTCAATGAGATCCTGTTGCTGCAGGTGTTCAATGAAGGAATGCGTGAGCACGAGCGGCATGGCTACTTGGCAGCAGGGGCGGTCATGGGCATCCCTATCTTTATTTCGCGTTGCAAGCCGTAATATTTGCCGCCAGCGCGCACCACGAGCAAGATGGGTTGAGTTTTTGCAAGGTCCAGCAGCAAGGTGGCTTCTGGCAGCGCCGAGGGCTCCAGCGTCACCGTTGCAAAAAGCGCCGCGCCACTCTCGGGCTGCGGACTCAGACTGAGCAGCCAGAGACCATCGGTGCGGGGAATGGTGCTGACGGCCTTGAAGTGGATCGGCCCGGCAGCCGCAATGGCGGGAAATTCGAGCAACAGATCGTTGCCGCTGCCTAGTGCCCCAACGGACGTGGGCGGGCGAAGTGTCGCCAGAAATTCATCGGCCTTTTTGGCGGAAGCACCTGCGGGAATCTGCAAAGTTGCCTTCGGCGCAGCTGTCGCAGGAGGGGTTTGAGCCGAAAGCATGGCAGCCTGGGTCGCCCAAGCTATCACTAGGGTAGTTTGGGCAAGCTTCCCAAATTGCATACGTGTACCGAACATGACTCTATTATCTCTCTCGAACGTGCGGAAGGACGTGGGCCAGGCCGTACTATCGGTGGCTCCAACCCATGAACGATTTTCAGGACCTGACGCAGTGTTTCACGCTATCGGGCACATGAAAGGGCGTTTGTTCGGCTCTGACTGCGTTTCAAATCCTCGCGACATCAATGGGTATCGCTGCGGTTTTGTCTTGCCGGAATCAAAATTCCATTCTTTTGTTATGCCATCAAGCATGAAACACTGCACCAGCAAAAAATGAACGCCTTTCGGGAGGCAGCATGACCGAGTCAAAGACTGCGTCCAGCGACCATGTATTCGGTTCAGTGCGTCCGGCCTCATTGGTGGTTTCCATTGTCAGTCATGGCCATGCTGCCTTGATTCAGAGCTTGCTTTGGTCCATGGCAGATTCTTGTGCCGAGTCTGTTGCGCGTGTTGTCGTAACGTTAAACCTGCCGGACGAGGCGCCCAAGCCTCCCGCTGGAGGCTGGCCGTTTGAGCTGCAGGTGGTCCGCAATGCTGAGCCCAAAGGCTTTGGCAGCAATCACAACCATGCCCTTCGCAACGCACAAGAGGCTTTTGTCTGCGTGCTCAATCCTGATGTGGAGTTGGAACATGGCGAGCCTTTTTCGGCGTTGGTAAGCGCTGCTTCTGAGCATGGCGTCGGAGCCGCTTACCCGCTACAAGTCGATGAGGATGGCGCCGTGCAGGACAGCGAACGCTCACTCCCGACACCTGCGGCCCTGTTTCGGCGCCATTTTCGGAGTGAAAAGTCCGATCAGGCCGACTGGGTCAACGCCGCCTGCCTGCTGCTGCCAAGCGCCGTATGGCAGCGGCTGGGCGGCTTTGATGAGCGTTA
>JAUCDU010000040.1:0-13000 GCA_034674825.1 Giesbergeria sp. | reverse complement strand
AAGAGCGCCGGGGTGCCTGTGGACGCAAGCGTGGCGGCAATCTTTCTCCCGACAGGGCCGCTCTTGCCCATGCCCATGACCACGACGCGGCCTTGCGTGTACAGCATCGCACGCACCGCGTCGCTGAACGCGCTGGTGAGCGACTGACCCAACTTCTGTAGTGCCGCAGACTCAATCTCAAATGTCTCGCGCCCCAGGCGCAGGGCTTGCTGCGGGTTGAAAAGGCGCTCGGAAGCGGGGACGGCATTCATCGTCAGATTCTATCGGCGTGAGGCGCTTCGCTCCGCTAGCATTGCGGGATGTCCAGCCTTGCGCTCACGCTCCTGTATCTGCTTGCCGCAGTGCTGGGAGTCGTCGCGTGCAGAAGCCTCAAACTGCCGCCGATGCTCGGCTACCTGGTCGCGGGCGTGTTGATTGGTCCGAACGCGCTGGCGCTGGCCCGCAACTCCGACAGTGTGCGCCACCTGGGTGAATTCGGCGTGGTGTTCCTGATGTTTGCGATTGGCCTGGAATTCAGCCTCCCCAAGCTGCGTGCCATGCGCACCCAGGTGTTTGGCCTTGGTTTGATGCAAGTGGCGCTGACCATGGCCTTCGGCTTTGGCGGCACCCTGCTCCTGGGCAGTGTTCTTGGCGGCGTCTGGGACGTGAGCTGGCAGACGGCGCTTGCGCTCGCGGGCGTGCTCGCAATGAGTAGTACCGCCATCGTGGTCAAGCTGATGGCCGAGCGGGCAGAACTGGAGAGTCCGCACGGCCGCAACGTCATGGGCATCTTGCTGTTTCAGGATCTGGCCGTGGTGCCGCTTCTGGTGCTGGTGCCAGCACTGGGGTCGTCGCCCGAGCACCTGCTGGGCGCGCTCGGCTTGGCGTTGCTCAAAGCCATCGTGCTTGTAACGGTGTTGCTGACGGGCGGCCAAGGCGTGATGCGCTGGTGGCTCACGCTGGTCGCCCGGCGCAAAAGCGATGAGCTGTTCATGCTGAACCTGCTGCTGATCACGCTTGGCTTGGCCTGGCTGACCGACCTGGCCGGACTCAGTCTGGCGCTCGGCGCCTTCATTGCCGGCGTCCTGGTATCGGAGACCGAATTTCGGCACCAGGTGGGAACCGACATCCGCCCGTTCCACGACATCCTGCTCGGCCTGTTTTTTATCACCATCGGCATGATGCTCGACTGGCACATCCTGCTCGAGCAATGGTGGCTGGTGATCGGCCTGGTGGTGGTGCCCTTGCTGATCAAGCTCGTGATCATCCTGTTGCTGGCTCGCCTGACCGGTGCCAGCACGGGCGTGGCGATGCGCACCGGTCTGTACCTGGCGCAGGCGGGCGAGTTCGGTTTCGTGCTGCTGTCGCTGACGCTGCAAAACGGACTGTTGCGCCCGGCGCTGATGAACCCCATTCTTGCCGCGATGGTGCTGTCCATGCTGGCCACGCCCTTCCTCATCATGTACAGCAACCGCATCGTGATGCGGCTGGTCGCGAGCGACTGGCTGCTGCAATCGCTGCAGATGACGAGCATTGCTCGCCAGTCCATCGATACCAGCGGACACGTCATCATCTGCGGCTATGGCCGCTGCGGCCAGAACCTGGCACGCATGCTGGAGCGCGAATCCATTCCCTATCTGGCTTTGGACCTCGACCCGGACCGTGTCCGCCAAGCGGCCGCTGCAGGCGACAAGGTGGTGTACGGCGATGCGACGCGCCTGCAGGCCCTCATGGCGGCAGGCTTGGTGCGCGCCAGCGCAGTGGCGGTCACTTACCTGGAGCTTTCCGCGGCCCTGAAGGTTCTCGCCAACACGCGGTCACACGCGCCGCAAGTGCCGGTGGTCGTGCGCACACAGGACGACATGCACCTGGACCGCCTGCGGGAAGCAGGCGCGACCGAAGTGGTGCCCGAAGCCATCGAAGGCTCGCTGATGCTCGCCAGCCACGCGCTGGCCCTTGTCGGTGTGCCGATGCGGCGGGTGATTCGCTCGGTGCAAGACCAGCGCGAGGCGCGCTACCAGCTGCTGCGCGGTTACTTTCATGGCGCCGACGACGACACCTCTGCCGAGCGCGAGCAGGCCCGCCTCGTGCCGCTGACCTTGCCGGCAGGCGCGGCTGCGTTGGGCCAGACCCTGGGCGAACTATCCTTGCCAGACGTCGGCGTGCGCGTGGTCAACCTGCGCAATGGCCATGGACATGCCTTGAACGTTGGTGATGCGTCTGTATTGGCGGAAGGCGATACCCTGGTGCTCTCGGGCGACCCTCCTGCGCTCGCCTTGGCAGAGGAACGGTTGCTGCGCGGCTAAGCCAGTTCTTGCGCCACCCCACAGGCTAGGGCTGGTCCATGGCTTCGGCCGGCGCCGGGCGCCCGAACAGGTAGCCTTGAAACCGTCGACAACCGTTGTTGAGCAAGAATTGGCGTTCGCCCTCCGTCTCAACCCCTTCCGCAACGACATCAAGCCCCAGGCTTTGCGCCAGCGTGACAATGGTGCAAGCGATGGCGGCATCATTGGGGTCGGTCAGGACATCGCGCACGAAGCTCTGGTCGATCTTGAGCTGATCGAGCGGAAGGCGCTTGAGATACGAAAGACTTGAGTAGCCGGTCCCGAAATCGTCCAACGAGAACCCGAGGCCATGGCTGCGCAGCGTCTGCATCTTTGCGATGCAGTCCTCGACGTCATGCAACAGCAGGCTCTCGGTGAGTTCCAGCTTCAACAGCGCAGCATCGGCGCCGGTTTCCTGCAAGATTGCGAGAACCTGCGGGACAAAGTCGGGGTGGCGAAATTCTTGTGCGCTGACGTTCACCGAAACCGTCCAATGTGCGCTCGCTGCGCGGGCCGTCCAGCGGGCAAGTTGCGTGCAAGCCGCTCGCAAGACGCTGCGCCCCAGCGGCAAGATAAGTCCCGTCTGCTCTGCCAGTCCGATGAACTCCCCCGGCGGCACCAGCCCGCGCTGGGGATGCTGCCAGCGCACCAGCGCTTCCGCACCCAGCACGCACCCGTCGGCATCCACCACACGCTGGTAGTGCACCAGAAACTCGGACCGCGCAAGCGCTTGCCGCATATCCGCTTCGAGAGTGGAGCGCGCCGACGCCGTCGCTTGCATTTGGGGGTCAAAAAAGCACACCGTATTGCGCCCCTGCGCTTTTGCTTCGTACATGGCGAGGTCCGCACGTTTGAGCAATTCCTGCGGGGTGCCGGCAGCCGTGTCGAACACGGAGATACCGATGCTCGGGGTGCTGTGGATGGTTCGACCGTCTATTTCGTAACCCTGGTTGAGTCGGGCGAGAATCTTCAGTGCGACCCCTTCCACTTCCTGCACTGCCTCCTGCGTCTGCGCACTGAGACCTTGGAGAACGACGACAAATTCATCCCCCCCCAAACGGGCCACCGTGTCGGTCGCGCGCAAGCCTTCGGACAAGCGTTGCCCCACCTCCATCAGCAACCGGTCACCCCATTCATGGCCCAGCGTATCGTTGATGTCCTTGAAGTTGTCCAGATCGAGAAACAGCAGCGCCAGCCCTCTCTTGTGGCGGGTGCACTGAGCCAGCACCTGGCCCAGACGATCGAGCAACAGGCGTCGATTGGGAAGCCCGGTGAGGTCATCAAAGAACGCCAACTGCTCAATCCTGGCCTCGGCGTGCTTTCGCTGGGTAATGTCGCGGGCAATACCGCGGTAGCCCATGAATTCACCCAGGCTATTCACAATCGGCTCGCCACTGAGCGAGGCCCAGAGCGCAGGAGCATCCGGCCGGAGGTTCTGAATTTCGAAGTCATGGAATACCTGATGGGCTTCGAGCAACCGCCGCTGCGCCGCAAGCGCATTGGGCGCGACCTGCACGCTCGACAGCTCCGAGAGGCGCCGGCCGCGCAGCGCATCTTCCGAAATACCCAGTTCCGCGCGAATATTGCCTTCAAGCCTTGTCAAGCGCAGCTCGGCGTCGCATTCCCAATACCAATCCGAGGAAAGCTGGGTGAGGCTGCGCCAGCGCGCCTCGCTAAGGCGCAGTGCTTGCTGCGTGGCAAGATAGTCGGTCACATCAGCGAAGGTGCGCACGCACCCACCTTGAGGGAGCAGACGGGTACGCACTTCCAGGTAGCGGCCCTCCTTGGTCTTGCGGATGTACAGCTCGGGCATATGGGTTGCGCTACCCTTGGCAATACATTCTGCGTCGACATAAGCGCGCGCACTGGCTTCAACCAGCTCTAGGTCCGGACCAAAATCGCCCCTGTTTCGCTGAAAGAGCGCGACTTCGCTCATGTGCGGCTGACGCTCCACCAAGGCCTCTGGCAAGTCCAGAAGCTCGCGAAAACGCTCGTTGTGCAAGCGCATGAAACCGTGCTCATCGACACTGGAAATACCTTGCGATACGCTGGCCAGCGTCACTTCGAGCACCTGGCTTTTGGCAGCCAACTCGGCGCTGGTGCTTGCCAGCTGCGCCTCGATCGCGCGGCGCTCCAGGTCCGCCCTCCGCGCCATCTCCAACTGACCCGCGGTATTGAGCAGAGGCTGCATAAAGCTTACTTCCCCCGATACATAGCCGCCGGGCCGGTTGGCGACGCCAGCGAGCGCGATCACCTCGCCTTCCGCGAGTATCGGCAAGGCCATGAAAGCGTGCAGCGGCGGGTGACCGTGCGGCAGGCCTCCCGCACGCGGATCCCCGTCCAGATCGTTGCAGATCAAGGGCGTTTGGCACTGCAATGCTGCGCCAATCAGCGAATGCGGGTTGTCGAACACCATGCCCCCGGCGTCCAGTTGCGCAAGCTTCTTGCGCGATGGCGCGTCCCAGGCAATATCGGTGATGGCGTGAATACGCAATCGCTTGCCACCATGCTCCGCCGCCTCTACCTGACCGAAAAATCCAAACGGGCTCTCGGTCAACACCAGCATTTCGTGCAACAGCGTCTCAAACGCGGCGCGCGGCGGCGCGCTGGCAATGAACAGGGCTTGCGCTTTGAAAATCGCCTGCAGCAGCCGGTGCTGGCGCGCCAGCAGTTGCTCCGCCGCCTCGCGCGAGCGCGCGCTGCGGCTGCGTTCAAGCACTGCTTCAATTTGCGAGGGGAGGGTGAGCAGGTAGCGACTGGCGCTGTCCTGTACGAAAAAATCCGCGAAACCGTGGCGCAATGCTTGGGCTGCCTGCGATTCAACGTCAGGGGCCACCGCAATCAGCGCCGGGGTTGCACCCAGCGCAGCGAGCGCGTCGTAGGCCGCGCCATCGGACAGCTGATGCGCCACCAGTGCCACGTCGAACTGCCGCAGCTGCAGCGCGTCGCGCGCCTCGCGCAGGCTTTGAGCCAGCTGCACATCCCAGCCGAGCCACGACAATGCGAGCGCCTCGTGCACCTGGCGTGCTTGCTCTTCGCGGCT
Source organism: Giesbergeria sp. (assembly GCA_034674825.1). Classification (GTDB taxonomy): domain Bacteria; phylum Pseudomonadota; class Gammaproteobacteria; order Burkholderiales; family Burkholderiaceae_C; genus Simplicispira. Next base: position 7,654 of record JAUCDU010000040.1, on the reverse strand, counting down.
TTCGACAAGAAGGACAGAAACAGTCATGGGAGGGCGGCGCGCGCAGGACAGTGCGCGAGCCATTATGGGCGTTTTGCTACGTATATTTACAAGTGGCTGCAATGCAACGTTGCGTGCGCGACCTGCTGCTTCGCAAAGTGAGACTTGCAGCCGATTCCAATGCACACTTCAGTCATGTCCACGCCCAGCTTTTCCGACTACCTCCGCCGACATATCCGCACAGTGCCCGACTGGCCGGCGCCAGGCGTTCAGTTTCGCGACATTACGCCGCTGCTCCAGGACCCGCAGGTGTTTCGCGTGTTGATTGATGCCTTCGTCCACCGCTACATGCAGCGCGAGTTGCGTCCCGACGTCGTGGCGGGACTGGACGCACGCGGCTTTATCCTCGGTTCGGTCGTGGCGTATGAATTGGGCGTGGGTTTCGTGCCCATTCGCAAAAAGGGCAAGCTCCCATTCACCACCGTGGCCGAAACGTACGAGCTGGAATACGGCAGCGCTACCGTGGAATTGCACACCGACGCCGTGCAAGCCGGCGACCGGGTGTTGTTGATTGACGACCTGATTGCAACCGGCGGCACCATGATGGCGGGCAAAAATTTGCTGGAAAAACTGGGCGCCGTGGTCATGGAGGGCGCCAGCATTGTCAACCTACCCGAACTCGGGGGCGCCGAGAAACTGCGCCAGTCGGGCCTCGCCTTGCACACTTTGGTCGATTTTTCGGGGCATTGACCCCCCCAGCCCCAGCCGTTTTAGAGGTCGCCGTACTGTGTCCCGCTCAAATCGGGGCCGCGTGACTCCGATGGCATTTCGGTATCGGCAAAGTCGTCGGCCAAAGGACGTCGATAGGGCCCGGAGCGCACGGCTACGCCGGTTGCATTGGGACGTGCAGCGGCGCCCAAGGCCTTCTTGAACGCTGCCACCTCATCGTCGGCAATCGGGTCGAAAGGCGAAGGCGCGGCGCGGACGGCGGCGTCCGGCGGCGGCGCCACTGGTGGGCGCGGGGTCACATGCGCTGCTGCGGGCGCCACAGTCGACATGACCGGTTTTGGTGTTGTGGCAGCTTTTTGAAGGATACCCACCGCGACGTGGTCGTTGATGCGCCAATACACTGCGGTCACGGTTATGTCGTAACGCGATTTGGCAGTTTGGGCGATCAGCGCCTCGATTTCGCTCAAGCGTGCAGTGTCGCCGCCGAATTCGCGCGCCAGATCCATCATCACGAGAAACTGGCTGCCGCGTTGGTCCAATGACAAGACCTTGAATTTGTAACTGGCAGAGAGCACCCCTGCACGCACCATCGCATCACGCACCACGGTGTAGAGCAGCTCCCTGCGCTCCATGCGTTCGGTCTTGCGGTTGGCGGCATGTTCAGCCGGTGCGGAAGCGGGTGCAGGTCCGGTGATTGGACGTCCGTCGCGACCACGAACCAAAGGAATCGTCGCCTCAGGGTTGAGCAGACCGGAAGGTTCCAGATTGCGAGGACCGACCGGTACAGGTTTCCGGGTGAACCAGCTCAGAATGGACATGAATGTTCTCTCTTCGACCTAAGGGGTGCGACATGCGTAGCTCTGAAGCCCGTTCAGTGCGCTACCTCGATTCGGAATCGAGAAAGCTGTAACTACCGCGACAGAGCGCCGGCCGATTTTAGGCGAAGGCTTGCCACGCCAAGCAAGTTGCTGAGCAGATCGGTCGCGAAAGTGTTGCGTTGTTCAAATGCCGCGGGCTATTGCCCGGGATAGATTGCCTCAAAAGGCAGGGAAACGGTCTCCCCGACAGCTGCGCCGCGTTCACCCGAGCCGGATTGAAGGTGCGTCAAGTCGTCGCGGCACGCCGGCGGCGGTTTCCCATGCGTTTGGCAATCACCCCACCAACGGCCATGACCAGTTGCAACGCCACAGCAGGCTGGCGATTGCCCAGTTCCGTAAAGCGCATGGCCGTCAGACTCCAGAGCTTGCAAGGCGCTGTCGCTTGCACGCTGGCATTGCGCGGCCGGTGCGAGAAAAATGCACCCTCGCCGACCACCGAGCCTGCGGCGACGATCGCCAGGCGCAAACGCTCCTTTTCGTCCTCGTAATGCACGCTCAGGCTACCGCTTTCAACAAAATACAGCGTGCGCTCGGAAGCGCCCTGGATAAACAAGGTCTGACTGGCCGCCAGCGTCATGGGCTGCAAGTAGGCCGACAAGATTTCCCATTGGGCGGCCGAGAGCGGATTGCTCATGCTGTCCTCGGCTGTGGCGTGGACAATGGCGTGGATCAGGCCGCTCAGATCGAGCTTGGTGGGCGAGGGAAAGGGAGCATTCATGGTGCTCGGACGCTAGCGCGAATGGGAACGGCGCACAAGCCTACGTTACCGCTGTTTACAACCTTGCCCCACAGTCATGGCGCGTCGCCTATTTGCCGATACAAAAACTCGAGAAGATGACGCCGAGCAAATCATCGGCGCCAAAGGCTCCGGTTATTTCGTTCAAGGCATTCTGCGCAAGCCGCAAGTCCTCAGCCAAAAGATCCAGCGCTGGGCTCTGCGCTTGCAATTGGATTGCGGCCGCGTCCAGGTATCGACTTACATCGGCGAGCGCCTGCACATGGCGGGCGCGGGCGAGAAATACGCCGTCCGGGGCCGCTTGCCAGCCCGCCATGGCGAGCAGTTTCGCGCGCAAATCGTCCAGCCCCGCACCGGTGCGGGATGAGAGCACTATGCCAGGGTGCGCGGCGCCCGCCGGCACGCAGTCGCTCTTGGTCCACACGTCCAGCAGCGGGACAGACTTCGGCTTATATTCGGTCATAGCGCTTGCTATGACAGCGTCATCAGCTATGTATTCAATAGCATTGCTGCGGGTCAGGTCGTGCAGAAACAGCACCGCATCGGCGTCCGCAATCGCCTCCCAGGCGCGCTCGATGCCAATGCGCTCGACTTCGTCGTCGCTGGCGCGCAGGCCGGCGGTGTCAATGATGTGCAATGGCACACCTTCGATCTGGATGGTTTGCTGCACCTTGTCACGCGTGGTGCCGGCGATTGGCGTCACGATGGCGAGTTCGGCACCTGCAAGCGCGTTAAGCAGCGAACTCTTGCCCGCGTTGGGCTGGCCCGCAATGACAACTTTGATGCCTTCGCGCAGCAGCGCACCTTGTTTTGCCCGCTGCGCCAGCGCCGCCAATTGATGCTGCAATTTTTGTAGCTGTCCTGTGGCGTCGGCACTGCGCAGGAAGTCGATTTCCTCTTCAGGAAAGTCGAGCGTGGCTTCGACCAGCATGCGCAGATGCACCAGCGCATCACGCAGCAGGTGCACCTCTTGCGAAAAGGCACCTTCCAGAGAGCGCGCCGCGCTGCGCGCCGCTGCGCTGGTCGAGGCGTCGATCAGGTCGGCCACGGCTTCGGCCTGGGCGAGATCGAGCTTTCCGTTCAGAAAAGCGCGCTCCGTGAACTCGCCCGGCTGCGCCAGCCGCAGACCCGCCAGTCGGGGGGCACCGGAAGTTGCTTCTGGCTCGGCCGCCGCTTGCAGGCAGCGAGCCAACAGCATTTGCAGCACCACCGGTCCACCGTGCGCCTGCAGCTCCAGCACATCCTCTCCGGTATAGGAGTGCGGCGCCGGGAAGTACAGCGCCAGTCCTTGGTCGATAACACTTCCGTCGGCGTCGCGAAACGGCAGGTAGCTTGCTTCGCGCGGGCGCAGCGCCCTGCCGCACAGCGCCATCACCAAACCCTGCAGATTGCGACCTGAGACGCGCACGATGCCAACCGCCCCGCGCCCTGGGGCAGTGGCAATAGCGGCAATGGGTTCGTGGTGGCGCGGCAGCATGACAGGTAATCGAAAGAGCATGCCCCAAATAAACGGCGCGGCCTAGGCGCGGGACACCGCGCAAGGGCCGCCCCGCAGCGCCGGTGTCGTCCCCCTTCCCGCACGCAGTGCGAGAGAAGGGGGAAGCGGCGCAGCCGCTCAGGGGGTTGTCACTTGAACTTCGGCAGATTGAACTGCGGCGGCACGCCCATGCGGGTGTTGATGACCCATTGCTGGGCAATCGACAGCAGGTTGTTCGTCAGCCAGTACAGGACCAGGCCGGCAGGGAAGAAGAAGAACATGACGCTGAACATCAGCGGCATCAGCCACATCAGCCTGGCTTGCATCGGATCGGGCGGCGCCGGGTTGAGGGCCGTCTGCAGCAGCGAGCTGAGCGCCATCAGGAGCGGCAGGATGAAGAACGGGTCAGGTGCAGAGAGGTCGTGAATCCAGCCGATCCACGGCGCGTTGCGCATCTCGACGCTCGAGAGCAGCACCCAATACAGCGCAATGAACACCGGAATCTGGATCAGGATGGGAAAGCACCCTCCCATGGGATTGACCTTCTCCTCGCGGTAGATGCGCATCATCTCCTGCTGCATCTGCTGCGGCTTGTCCTTGAGGCGCGCGCGCATTTCGGTAATCTTTGGGTTGAGCGCCTTCATCTTGGCCATGCTGGAGTAGGCCTTGGCGTTCAGCCAATAGAAGGCGATCTTCAGCAGCAGCACCAGCCCGACGATCGACCAACCCCAATTGCCCAGCACGTTGTGCAACTGATTGAGCAGCCAATACAGCGGCTTGGAAATGATGGTGAAAATGCCGTAGTCCTTGACCAGCTCCAGGCCCGGCGCCAGTGCTTCGAGCTTTTGCTCCTCCTGAGGGCCTGCGTACAAGTCGCTGTCCACGGTCTCGCTCGCACCCGGCGCAATACTTCCCAGCGGCATCACCATTGCCACCGAGTACTGGTTTTCGCCCAGACGCTTCACGCGGAATTCGCGCTGCAGCTTCTGGCTGCCTGGTCCGTCGAGGAGCCAGGCAGAAACAAAGTAGTGCTGAACCATGGCAATCCAGCCGTTGTCTGCCGGTGGGGGAACCTCCGCCTTTTGCTTCTCGATGTCGGCGAAAGGAATCTTGTGGAATTTCTTCTCTTCGGTGTAGGCGGCCGGACCTGAGAACGTGTTGGCCCCCATCATGTTGCCACCGGCCACCGTGCCATGGCGCACCAGCTGCAGGTACAGCTGCGCATCGCGCGGCTGGTCGCCCACGTTGACAACCTCGTGCTTCACGCGAATGGAATAGTCCCCGCGTGTAAAGAGGTAGGTTTTGCGGTACTTGAGGCCCCCCTGCGGCTGGGATTCAAATGTCACCGACAGCGTCTTGTCGCCGTCCGCCAGCACCCGGGGCCCAGGCAGCGCGCTCATCAGCGTCAGGTGGTTGGGGAAACTGGCGCCGGCGTCGACGGTGTTGAGCAGACCGGTTTGTGCCACGTAGCGTGTGGCCGGGCTGGCGTCGTCCATCAGCGTGACGGGTGTGACCTTGACCTCCGGCACAGGCATGCCGAAAACGCCCTTGACCGAGTCCATGAAGCCGCGGTTGCGCGACTGTTCGTTGTAATGCTTGAGCTCCAGCTCAGCCAAGGTGCCTCCCTGGCTGTCAAGCACCGCGTGAAATATATCGGTCTCGATCGTGATCTTGTCTCGCGTCAGAGGCGCTGCTTGCTCCGTGCTGGGTGCAATCGTGGTCACACCAGCCGTGGTTGCCGCTGCGGCTGGCAAATCCGCTGGAAGGGCCTTGCCGGCGGTTGACGCGGCAGGCGCCTGCTGCACCGGTGCAGGAAAAAAGGTGGCGCGGTTGCCGTTGTGCACCTGCCACTTGTCCCACAGCAGGACAATGGAAAAACCGAAAATGACCCACAAAATTGTGCGGCGGATGTCGTTCATGGAGTCTTCTCAGAAGCAGGAGGGTGAGTTTCTTTTTGCGCCGTCAACAGGCGCGAAAACAGACGTGAAGCACGTGGCGGATCGGCCGGGACCGGGTCGTGGCCGCCCTGACACCAGGGTTGGCAGCGCGCCAGCCGCGCCAGCGTCAGCCAGCTACCCGTCAGCGCGCCATGGCGCTCAAGCGCTTCGATCGAGTAGGCGGAGCAGGTCGGCTCAAAACGGCAAGCCGAGCCAAGCCAGGGGCTGAGCAGCAACCGGTAACCGCGCACCAGCGCAATCAACAAACGGCGCATCAGGCCGCGTCCCTGCTGGCGCGCTCGAACAGGGCGTGCAACTCGTCGCGCACTGCGCTTTTGAGCGCCTCTGATCTGGCGCTGACAAAGACCTTGCGATCAAACGCCGAGCGCAGCCGCACCACATGGGCGGCACGCTGCATTTGCGGCTCAAAACCGATGGCGACGTTGTAGATCTGCCGCTTGATGGTGCTGCGCGTGACCGCGCGGCGCGCCCAGCGCTTGGGCACCATCGCGCCCAGCCAGACCTCGCCCGGCGCCATCAGCGGCGCTTGCGCGCGGGCACCTTCGGCCGGCAACTGCGGCAAGGCAGCAGGTGTAAGCGCAAGGCGGTGCATGGCGAAATGGGCCGTACGCGCCACCGTCGCACCCGCAAGGGTGGCCTGGAACTGAGGACGGGTTTTCAGGCGCTGCATACGAGGAGGGCGCACCGGGCAGCCAAAGCCGCCGGCAACCCAAACCCTGACAGGCTGGGGCAGGCTCAGACGGCCAGGCGCTTGCGGCCCTTGGCACGGCGCGCGTTGATCACGGCGCGACCGCCGCGTGTCTTCATGCGCACGAGAAAACCGTGGGTACGGGCGCGGCGGGTCTTGGAGGGTTGGTAGGTGCGTTTCATGGTCTTTTCCTTGGAAATGGTTCAGGCAGGCTGCGCCGTGAGGGGCACTGGCCGCTAGAGGGCAGCCGCATGCGTAAGTCAAAATTGCCCTGAAACTTTTCAGGGAAACCCGCAATTATCGCAGGCTTGTACACGCGAGGCAACGCGGCGAGCTGAGAATGACCTTGCACCGCCGCATTTCAGGGTGTGGATAAGGTCTTGAAAAGCTACAATCTCCGGCCCCTTCCCACTCACTCTATCCACAAGACGATTGCCTACATGACAGAGGACTTCCACGATCCGGCTTTGCGCCCCGCAGAGCTCCACGCCGGCCCTGCATTGTGGCAGGCCTGCCTGGATCAACTTGCGCAGGACATGCCGGCGCAGCAGTTCGGAACCTGGATCAAACCGATTAGTGCGCAGGTGTCGGAGGACCTCACGCGCGCCACACTGTATGTACCCAACCGCTTCACGCTTGACTGGATTCGGGCCCAGTACGCCGGGCGCATCACGTCCCTGCTGGAGCTGATTTCAGGCCAGGCTATCACCGTGGAGTTAGCGCTTGCTCAGCGTGCAGCCCCTGTGCGTTCTCACGCAACACCCAAAAGCTCTCCGGCGCAAACGCAGGGAGAAAGCGCCCCCACGCAGCGTCCCGACAATGCCGCAGCCAGCAATCCGCCGCGCAACCGACTGAACCCGGGCCTGACTTTTGACACGCTGGTAGAAGGCACTGCCAACCGCATGGCACGCGCCGCCGCCATGCACGTGGCGGGCATGCCTGGCCATTTGTACAACCCTTTGTTCATCTACGGCGGCGTCGGTCTGGGCAAGACCCATCTGGTCCATGCGGTGGGCAACAAGCTGCTCGCAGACCGCCCTGGCGCGAAGGTTCTCTACATCCACGCTGAACAATTTGTTTCGGATGTGGTCAAGTCGTACCAGCGCAAGACTTTCGACGAGTTCAAAGAGCGTTACCACTCGCTCGATTTGCTGCTGATCGACGACGTGCAGTTCTTCGCCAACAAGGACCGCACGCAGGAAGAGTTCT
>JAUCDU010000039.1:0-13029 GCA_034674825.1 Giesbergeria sp. | reverse complement strand
TCGCGCAGCGATGCGAGAGCGGGGGGAAGCGGCGCAGCCGCTCAGGGGGGTGTTCCAACCTACCTCAACCGCTGCAGCGCAGCGCTGGCAAGCTCGGCCATGCGCGAGAGGAATTCCGTGCCCATGGTGGCGTCGAAACGCTGCGGGTCTGGCGAGCCGAGCACCAGCAAGCCAAAGGCTGGCGTGGCGCTGTCGATCGGGCCGTCGCGCAGCGGCAGCAGGGCGAGCGACTGCGCGGCTGTGCTGTCGCCCTCTTCCACCGCCACGCGCGCCAGCCAGCTGGCCGGCTCGAAGCCGAGGTTGGGGCCGCAGAACGGCATGGTGAGCGAGCTGGCGAAAGCGCGCACGTCGTCGCTCGCGTCCTGCGCGAAGTCGTTCTCGGCATGCGCCTCGGCCACGTCCCAGACGCGGATGGCGGTCTGCGGCACGTCGAAATGGCGCTCGATACCTTGCACCACCGCTTGCGGCAAATCTTGCGGGCCCTGCACGCGCTGCAGTTCGCACCCCCAGGCGTGCACCTTGGCGGCAATGGTTTCGTTTTCGTGGCTGTTGCGCACCATTTCCATGACGCGCTGCTCCAGCGCCTTGATTTTCTCGCGCAGCATCTCGGCCTGGCGTTCCTGCAGGCTCACGGCGCGCTGGCCGTGCATGCTCGTCATCTGCACGCTCGCCAGCACCTCGGCGTGGCGCTCGAAGAACTCGGGCGTATTGGCGAGAAAGTGCGCAATATCGTCTTCGGTGATGGGGGAGACAGGGGCGCTGTTGGTCATGGCGTATTGGGCAGTTGGATATGGCCTTCGAACACCGTGGTGGCCGGGCCGGTCATGAAAACAGAGTCGGCCGTCTGGCCGCTCCAGGCAATCGAGAGTGCGCCGCCGCGCGTCTGCACCTGTACGGGCGAGGTGAGACGCCCCATGCGGATGCCCGCCACCACTGCGGCGCAGGCGCCGGTGCCGCAGGCCAGCGTTTCGCCGGCGCCGCGTTCGTGCACCCGCAGGCGCACATGCTGCGGGTCAACAATCTGCAAGAAGCCGGCGTTCACGCGTTCGGGGAAACGGTGGTGGTTGGTGATGAACGGGCCCAGCTCGGCGACCGGCGCCGCATCGACGTCATCCACCAGCAGCACGGCGTGCGGGTTGCCCATGGAAAGCACCGCTACGTGCAGAAGGGTCTCCTGACCCTGGTCTTCGCGGGTCAGCGGCCAGGTTTGCCAGTCGCCTGCGGCTTGGGGTTGCAGGCCAGTTGCGGTGAACGGCGCCTGGAGCGGGTCAAACACCGGTCGGCCCATGTCCACCGTGACGCCTTCGCCACTGAGCTTCAGCACGATGGTGCCCGAGAGGGTCTGCACGCGCAGGCTGTCCTTGTCGGAGAGGCCCTTGTCGCGTACGAAGCGCGCAAAGCAGCGCGCGCCATTGCCGCACTGCTGCACTTCGCCTCCGTCGGCGTTGTAGATAACGTAGGAGAAATCAAGGTCGGGCGACGGCGCCGGTCGCACGATCAGCACTTGATCGGCGCCAACGCCGAAATGGCGGTCGGCAAGAAAGCGGATCTGAGCGGGCGAGAGCTGCACCACGCCGGCGCTCTGGTCGAGCACGACGAAATCGTTGCCCGCGCCCTGCATTTTTGTGAATGCGATTTCCATGGCCGCAATTATGGGCGCAGCCGCAGCTGCGGGCACGCGCGCGCTGTTGGCGCTAGGCTGTAGACATTGCACTGCAGAGGACAAGATATGACACAACTGAGTGAATTCCCCATCACCAAGAAATGGCCAGCACGCTACCCGGACCGCATCCAGCTGTATTCGCTGCCCACGCCCAATGGGGTGAAGGCCTCCATCATGCTCGAGGAAACCGGCCTGGCCTACGAGCCGCACCTGGTCAGTTTTGACACCGACGACCAGAAGTCGCCCGAGTTTCTCTCGCTCAACCCGAACAACAAGATCCCCGCGATCCTCGACCCGAACGGCCCGGGCGGCGAGCCGCTGGCGCTGTTTGAATCGGGCGCCATCCTCTGGTACCTGGCCGAGCGCACCGGCCGCTTTCTGCCCAAGGACGCAGCAGCGCGCTACACCACCCTGCAATGGCTGATGTGGCAGGTGGGCGGGCTTGGGCCGATGGCCGGTCAGCTCGGCTTCTTTCACAAATTCGCCGGCAAGGAATACGAGGACAAGCGCCCGCGCGACCGCTATGTGGCCGAGACGCGCCGCCTGCTCGGCGTGCTCGACGGCCACCTCAAAGGGCGCGAGTGGATGCTGGGTAGCGACTACACCATCGCCGACATTGCCACCTTCCCCTGGGTGCGCAACCTGATTGGCTTTTATGGGGCGGGCGAGCTCGTGGAATTTGACCAGTTCAAGGAGGTGCAGCGCGTGCTCGACACCTTTGTGGCGCGGCCGGCGGTCGCACGCGGAATGGACATTCCAGAGCGGCCCTGAAAACGCGCGGGCATCATGCTAGCCAGACCGGGTCACGTGGATTGCATGGCCCTCGCGGCGCAGTCCCGATAATGGCAGCATGACCCGTCCAAGCCAGTTGCTGCATCCGCAGCGCGAACCCGTCGCGCCCCTGTCCGCCGCCACCGTCCTGCTGGTGCGCAACGCCCCAGACGCCGATGGCGGCCTGCAGGTGCTGATGACGCGCCGCTCGGCCAAGGCCAGCTTCGCGCCCGGCGCCTACGTCTTTCCCGGCGGCGGCATCGACGCGCTGGACGCCGACCCAAAGGTGCACGCCGCCTGCGCGCGCCGCCCCGGCCAGTCGGATGAGCAGCTCACGCAGGCGGTGGCCGCCATCCGCGAGAGCTTCGAAGAACTCGGCATCCTGCTCGCGCGCCACGCCGACGGCCGCATGGCCGGTGCGGCCGACATCGCCGCGCTGGACCGCCACGCACCTTTTGCCGCCCAATGCGCCGCGCTGGGACTGCGCCTGGCGGCGGACGAAGTGTTCGTGCTGGCGCGCTGGACGGCAGACCGCGACCTGCCGCGGCGCTTTGACGTGCCCTTTCTCATCGCCCGCATGCCCGAGGGCCAGACACCGGTGGCGGACGAGGCAGAACAGTTCGAACCGGTGTGGGTACGCCCGCACGAAGCGCTGGAGCGCCATGAGGCCGGCGGCTTTTTCATGATTTACCCGACCATCCGCACGCTCGAGCGCCTGGCCAAGTTCGACGGCGCCGACGCAGTTTTGGCGGCCTGCGCCAGCGGCACGCCGCTGTGGGCAAGCTGCCCGCGCGCAGGCCTGCTGGCCGGCAAGGAATCGCGCCACATGGAAGACGAAATGCAGTTCGGCGAGCTGGCCATGGTCTGCCCGGACGGGCAAATCCTGCACCCGCTCGACTGGCAAAGCGAGCGCCCCGTGCAGCTATTGAAGAACGTGCAGCGCCTGACAGCCCCCAACCCCGGCGTGATGACCGGCCCCGGCACCAACAGCTACCTGGTGGGCGACCCGGCCACGGGCTATATCGCGATTGACCCCGGCCCGGCAGACCCGCAGCATCTGGAGCGGCTCTGGCGCGCCGCCGGCGGCGACCTGCGCATGATCGTGTGCACGCACTCGCACCCCGACCATTCTCCCGGCGCCGCACCATTGCAGGCGCTGTGCGTGGAGGCCGGCCGGCCCGCACCGCCGATTCTGGGACTGCCGTCCGCGCCCACAGCCCGCGCCCACAGCCAGTTCACGCCTGAAAGAGCGCTACAAAACAATGAGCTGCTTACCCTTACTGGTAAAGCGCTAGGGGGCGAAATAACCCATACCTTACAGGTGGTCTACACGCCTGGCCACGCGGCCAACCATGTGTGCCTGCTGCTGCGGGAAGACGGCCTGCTGTTCTCGGGCGACCACATCCTGAACGGCAGCACCACCGTCATCGACCCGCCCGACGGCAACATGGCCGACTACCTCGATTCGCTCGACCTGCTGGACGCGCTGTGCGCCGAGCACGGCGTGGAGTTCATCCTGCCGGCGCACGGCTATGTGATCGGCGAGGCACGCGCCGCCATCGCCAAACTCAAGGCGCACCGCCTGGCACGCGAAGCCAAGGTGATTGCCGCGCTGCAGGCCCTGCCCGGCGGCAGCATGGAAGACTGGGTGGCGCACGCCTACGACGACGTGCCGCCGCGCATCTGGCCGGTGGCGCAGCGCTCGCTGCTGGCGCACATCGAGCGCATTCGCGCGCTGGGACCGGGGAATGACTGACCCCCGGAGCCGCTTCGCGTCCGGCGCGGCCCTCGCGCGGTGGCTGCTGGCCTGAGCCGCTCTAATATTGTCCGCAGTGCGCGATGCACAGCGCAGTAAAACATTGAACATGCAACGTCTCTCCACGACCTCCCACAACACCGAGCGCCTGGCCAAGCGCGTGGCGGCCGAATACGGTCTCTCGCGCAGCGCGGCGGAGCAGTACATCGAAGGCGGTTTCGTCAGCGTCAACGGTGCGCTGGCCGAGCTTCCCGGCGCCCGCGTGGCTCCTGCACAGCAGGTGGTGCTGGCGCCAGATGCCAGCCTGGAGGCGCTGGCGCCCGTCACCCTGCTGCTGCACAAGCCCCCGGGCTACGAAGCCGGCCTGGGCATGGCCGAGGACAGCGCCGCCCACGGCAGCCGCAGCCAGGGGGAACGCCCTGCCCTGTCCTTGCTCGGCCCCAAATCCCACATGGAGGGCGACGCTTCCAGAACGCGGGTGCTGCTGCGCCACTTTCGCTTGCTGGAGTGCTTCACCCCGCTGCCGACGCCGGCCAGCGGGCTGGTGGTCTTCACCCAGGACCGGCGCATTGCGCGCAAGCTCTCGGAGGACATTGAGTCGCTCGAACAGGAATGCGTCGTCGAAGTCTCTGGCGACATCGCCATGGGGGGCCTGAGCAGGCTCTGCCACGGCCTGTCTTTCAACGGGCGGCCGCTGCCGAAAATCAAGGTCAGCTGGCAGAGCGAGACCCAACTGCGCTTTGCCCTGCAAGGCATACGCCCAGGCCAGATTCCCGCCATGTGCGAGCAAGTGGGCCTGCGCGTGGTGGCCATCCGGCGCATCCGCATCGGCCGCGTACCACTGGCCAAGGTGCCGGTGGGACAGTGGCGCTATTTGCACGAATGGGAGAAGTTCTGACGCTATTGAAAAAATAGCTATCAGCACATACTGAATAAGCGCTGGAGGCCAATTTTGCTTGAAATTCTGGCCTGCACCGCAGGTAAAAAAAGTGTGAAGCGCGCCGATAAGCCGGATTCTGTGCGCTGCGCTTCGCCCTTGCGGACAAAGCGTAGCGTGACCGCCATTACTCTGGGCCGGGGGTCGCCCACCCGGCTCGGTGCTACCTACCCGCCAACTCTGCGGAACCACATCAACGTTGGCCTACTTGGTATTGCTGCGCGTAGAGATTGCCCGTTTCACCCAGGTCGCTCCGCGACCTGGGTGACTACCGGGTTTCAGGCTTGCGCCTGAACGTCTGGCTTGCGCCAGCCGGAACCCGCTTGCGCGGGCTCCCCGATAGAACACCCCTGGTGGCAGAAGATGACCTGACTCGTCTCTGTTGCTCTAATCCTCACCTCACGGTGGGCAGCCGTTAGCTGCTGCGCTGTCCTGTGCAGTCCGGACGTTCCTCCAGTGCCAGGTTTCCCATATGGCACCAGCGGCGGTCTGGCGTGCTTCACGGGCTCGATTATCAGGGCATATCCATATAGCCGAAGGTGCACAACAACTGGTTCAGAATGGACGCCACTGTTTTTCATCCAACGCTTCAGGAGACACCATGAAGGTCGACAACATTCTGCAAACCATAGGCAACACGCCGCACATCCGCATCAACCGCATTTTCGGCGCGGACGCGAAGGTGTGGATCAAGTCCGAGCGCGCCAACCCCGGCGGCTCCATCAAGGACCGAATTGCGCTGGCCATGGTGGAAGCGGCAGAAAAGTCGGGCGCGCTCAAGCCGGGCGGCACCATCATCGAGCCCACTTCGGGCAACACCGGCATCGGCCTGTCGCTGGTCGCCGCTGTGAAGGGCTACAAACTCATTCTGGTGATGCCCGACAGCATGAGCGTCGAGCGCCGGCGCCTGATGCTCGCTTACGGCGCAAGCTTTGACCTCACGCCGAAAGAAAAGGGCATGAAAGGCGCCATCGCCCGCGCTGAAGAACTGCAGGCGCAGACACCAGGCGCCTGGATTCCGCAGCAATTCGAGAACCCGGCCAATATCGAGGTGCACGCCGAAAAGACCGCAGCGGAAATCCTCGCCGATTTCCCCGACGGGCTGGATGTGCTCATCACGGGCGTCGGCACGGGCGGCCACATTACCGGATGCGCACGCGTGCTCAAGGCCAAGTTCCCGAACCTCAAGGTGTTTGCGGTCGAACCCACCGGGTCGGCCGTGATTTCCGGTGGCCCACCCGGCCCGCACGCGATTCAGGGACTGGGGGCCGGCTTCATTCCAAAGAACCTGGACACCAGCGTGCTGGACGGAGCCATCGTGGTGGACGCCGAAGACGCCCGCGAATACGCCCGCCGCAGCGCCCGTGAAGAGGGCATTCTGGTGGGAATTTCGTCCGGCGCCACCTTGGCCGCCATCGCGCAAAAACTCCCCAGCCTGCCCGCCGGCAGCCGCATCCTTGGCTTCAACTACGACACCGGCGAGCGCTACCTGTCGGTTGAAGGGTTCCTGCCGAGCTAAGGCCCGTCGGCAAGACCCAGGCGTGGCAGTGGTCACGCTTCACAAGGCATCGGCCCACCGTCCTACAGCGTCTTGCGGGGCCACGCGGAACAATCGAATCAAGCCGCCGCAAGCGTCCGTGCATCGGCGCAAAGCGGCGGCAATTGTCAAAGACCGATTGCCCGCATGCTTGCCACCCCCTCGTTCCCGATTGCCTTCAAGGCGTTGACCGTCAACGTCCACAAGGGCTTTAGCACCTTCAACCGGCGCTTCGTGTTGCACGAGCTTCGCGACGCGGTGCGGGCCGTGGGCACCGATCTGGTGTTTCTGCAGGAAGTGCACGGCACGCAGCGTGCGCACGCGCAGCGCATTGCCAATTTCCCCCAAGTGCCGCAGTACGAGTTTCTGGCCGATGAAATCTGGCACGAGCACGCCTACGGCCGCAACGCTGTCTACGACAACGGCGACCACGGCAACGCACTGCTGTCCAAATTCCCGATCGTCCACTACGAAAACCACGACATTTCCATTCGCGGCCCTGAGCGTCGCGGCATGCTGCACTGCGTGGTGCAACCGCCCGGCCACCACCTTCCGGTGCACGCCATCTGCGTGCATCTGGGGCTGCAGGAGGGCCACCGCCAGCAGCAGCTGCAACTCGCCTGCAAGCTGATCAACTCGCTGCCGGCGAGCGACCCCGTGGTACTGGCAGGCGACTTCAACGACTGGCGCGGCCGTGCGCACCGCGTGCTGCACGATGGGGCGGGCCTGGCCGAGGTGTTCGTGAAGGCCCATGGGCACGCGGTCCGCACCTTTCCGGCCTCAATGCCGGTGCTGGCGCTCGACCGCATTTACGTGCGCAACGCAGCCGTGCATTCGCCCCTGGTGCTGCCGAAGAAACCCTGGGACAAGCTCTCGGACCACGCGCCCCTGGCGGCGGAGATTTTGCTGTGAGCCGGCGCGTGCGTGCGCCGCGCTCCAGCCGCTGGGTAGAGGGGAACACCTTCGAGTTGCTGGAGAACGGGGAAGCGTTTTTCCCGCGCGTGTTTGGCGCCATCAAGGCCGCCGAGCGCGAAATCTGGCTGGAAACTTTCATCCTGTTCGACGACAAGGTTGGGCGGGAACTGCACGCGGCCTTGCTCGGCGCGGCACGCCGCGGCGTTGCGGTGCACGTGCTGGTAGACGGCTTTGGCTCGCCCGATCTTTCTGAAGCGTACGTCGGCGAACTGGTCGCAGCGGGCGTGAACTTTCGCACTTTCGACCCCGGTGGCACCGTGTTCGGTCAGCGCTTGAACGTGCTGCGCCGCATGCACCGCAAGATTGTCGTGATCGATGGCACGCTGGGCTTCATTGGCGGCCTGAATTACTCTGCCGATCATCTGGCCGACTTCGGGCCCGAAGCCAAGCAGGACTATGCGGTGCAGGTGCGTGGCCCCATCGTGGCGCAGATGCACAGCTTCGTGCAGACCGCCATGGACACGGACCGGGGCCATCAGCCGACGGCAGCCCCTGCGTTTCTTGACCTCTCGCCGCGCGGCAACGCGGACGCCATCTTCGTCACCCGCGACAACCACCGCCACAAGAACGACATTGAACGCCATTACCGCATCGCGCTGCGCGCCGCACGCAAGCGCGTCGTAATTGCCAATGCCTACTTCTTCCCGGGCTACCGCTTCATCCGTGAGATGCGGCGTGCGGCGCGGCGAGGCGTGGACGTGCGCCTGATCCTGCAGGGCCAACCCGACATGCCCATCGTGCGCACAGCGGCCAGCATGCTGTACGAGCACCTGCTGCGCAGCGGCGTGCGCGTGTACGAATACTGCGACCGCCCGCTGCACGGCAAGGTGGCGCTGGTGGACGACGAGTGGTCCACCGTAGGCTCAAGCAATCTGGACCCACTGAGCCTGGCGCTCAATCTCGAGGCCAACGTGATCATCCGCGACCGTGCTTTCAACGCCCATTTGCACCAGCGCCTGAGCGCGCTGATGGAAAGCAGCTGTCGCAGTGTCGAAGTGCCACAGAAAAGCCGCTGGACCGGCCTGCGCCTGCTGCGCAGCTATTTCGTGTTCCACCTGATGCGCTGGTTTCCGACCTGGGCCGGATGGTTGCCAAAGCACGAGCCATTGATTGAAGTGGCCGCGCCTGTCCAGAGTCCGGCGGCGCCCAGCAGCGACCGCCCTCCCGCTGCCGAGAGCGAGGCCAAGCCGCCGCGCGCTGCGGTTTGAGCCAGGACATGGAAACGGCCCCATCTGCGCGGAGCAAGGCGCACGGCCCCCGGTCGACCCAGGACGGCTCCAGAAGCAAGCAACCCACTGGTCTCGCAAAATTGCGCGAACGTCCGTGGTGGCCATGGCTGACGCGCAGCCTGGCGGGCGCCTTCTTCCTGCTGGTGGCCGGCCTCATCGTTTACCAGGCGCGCAGCGTGGATTGGCCAGCAGTCTGGCAAGCGGTTCAGGCACTGCCAGCGCGCGTACTCTGGGTGGGCGCGGCAGTGGCGCTGCTCAGCCATGTCACCTACGGCAGCTTCGAATGGATTGGCCGCCACCTCACGCAGCACCCGTTGGGTCGCGCGGCCACGCTCGGCATCGCCATGACGAGCTACGCCTTCACCCTGAATCTGGGTTCTGTGGTCGGTGGCGTGGGGGTGCGCTACCGGCTCTACAGCCGGCGCGGCATTGATCCCGGCACGATTGGCCAGGTTGTCGCCACCAGCATCCTGACCAACTGGGTCGGCTACCTGATGCTGGCAGCACTCGTGCCCTGGCTCTGGGTGCCGCCGGCCGTCTTTGGCTGGTCGGCCACCGCCATGCAGTGGCGCCTGGGTTGCGCCTTGCTGGCGCTGGCGCCGCTGGCCTACCTGGCGCTGTGCGCGCTGCGCGCCGGCCGGGCGCTGGAGCTGCGCGGCCACAGCTATCCGTTGCCGCGCTGGCCGCTTGCGTTGTGGCAAGTTGCCATTGGCGCCGTGAACTGGCTGCTGATGGGCGCAGCGCTGTGGGTGGTCCTGCAAGGCCAGGTGCCCTATCCCGCCGCATTGGCGACCGTGCTGCTGGGCGCGGTGGCCGGGCTGGTGCTGCGCGTACCTGCCGGGCTGGGTGTGCTCGAGTCCGTGGGCGTGGCTTTGCTGGCCACGGACGCTTTGGCAAGAACGGAGGTCTTGGCGGCGCTGCTCGCCTACCGGGCGCTGTACTACTTCGTGCCGCTGGCGTTGGCGGCACTGGCGCTGGGCGCGTCCGAGCTGCGGCACAAGCATCGGGAAAATCATGATAAAAATGGCGTCTAGCGCTTATCTATCAATGGTTTCAAGCTTCTAAAATCGTAGCGTTTTCCGGGAAGTTTTGGTGCATGATGCCCACGCGGCTCCGGGCGGCTTCGCCTTGTTGTTCTGCATTGCAGCCGTCATCATGTCCAGGGCTCCCACTTTCAAACGCAGCATCTCGTGCGCTGGTGACCCGATATTTGTTGAAAGGCTTCTCCATGTTCAAACACATTCTGGTGCCCACCGATGGCTCGCCGCTGTCTTCGCGCTGTGTGGCACGGGCGGCGTCCTTTGCCAAAGAGAGCGGCGCCAACATGACGCTGTTCTACGCAGAGCCCGATCCGCCGGCTGCCTATGCCGGCATTGGTGCCATGAGCAGCCCACACCTGGCCCACGAACTGCAAAGTCGGCTGGAAAAATCTGCCAAGGACGTGCTTGATACTGCCGAGAATTTGGTGCGCGAAGCCGGTGCCACGTGCCAGCGCGTCACGCTGGCGGGTGGCAAGCCGTATGAACTCATCATTGCCGCTGCCGAGAACCAGGGCTGCGATTTGATCTTCATGGCCTCGCATGGCCGCTCGGGTGTCAGCGCCCTGCTGCTCGGCAGCGAAACGCAGAAGGTGCTGGCGCACTCCAAGATTCCGGTGCTGGTGTACCGCTAAGGTCTGCACACGGCCGATAAAATTCCCTCCCACTGCATTGCCCTTCGCCCGATAACCACGGGCCCGCAAGACCATGATCCGCCTGTCCGAAATCCGGCTGCCGCTGTCCGCGCTGCCGTCCGAGCCCGAGTCCCACCCGCTGGCCGCCCTGCGCAGCCTCGCCGCCCAGGCGCTCGGCGTGCCCGAGGCCGATATCGCCACGCTGCAGATCTTCAAGCGCAGCTTTGACGCCCGCAAGCGCGAGTTGCTGGCGGTCTATATCGTCGACCTGACCCTGACCAGCCCGGCGCAAGAGCCTGCACTGCTGGCACGCCACACCGGCCACCCACACATCCAGCCCACGCCCGACATGGCCTGGCGCCCCGTTGGGCAGGCAAAAGGCCCGCAGGCCGACCGCCCGGTGGTGATCGGTTTTGGCCCCTGCGGCATCTTTGCCGCGCTGGTGCTGGCGCAAATGGGGTTCAAACCCATCGTGATCGAGCGCGGCAAGGCGGTGCGCGAGCGCACGCAAGACACCTGGGCGCTGTGGCGCCGGCGCGAGCTGCACCCCGAGAGCAACGTGCAGTTTGGCGAAGGCGGCGCCGGCACGTTCTCCGACGGCAAGCTCTACAGCCAGATCAAGGACCCGCGCCACCTGGGCCGCAAGGTCATGCACGAATTCGTGGCTGCTGGCGCGCCGGAAGAAATTCTGTACGCCGCGCACCCACACATTGGCACCTTCAAGCTCGTCAAAGTCGTCGAAACCATGCGCGCTCAAATCGTGGCGCTCGGCGGCGAAGTGCGTTTCAGCCAGCGGGTGACCGACCTGCTCCTGGAAGAGGGTACGCAGGGCCGACGCATCGTGGGCTTGCGCGTGCTTGATCAGAGCACTGGCGAGCAGCACGAACTGGCCGCCTCGCAGGTCGTCATGGCACTCGGCCACAGTGCGCGCGACACCTTTGCCATGCTGTTCGAACGCGGCGTCGCCATGGAGGCCAAGCCGTTTTCGATCGGCTTTCGCATCGAGCACCCGCAGGGGCTTATCGACCGGGCACGCTGGGGCCGGCACGCTGGCAACCCGGTGCTGGGCGCGGCCGATTACAAACTGGTGCACCATGCAGCGAACGGACGCACGGCCTACAGCTTCTGCATGTGCCCGGGCGGCACCGTGGTGGCGGCCACCAGCGAAGCCGGGCGCGTGGTGACCAACGGCATGAGCCAGTATTCGCGCAACGAGCGCAATGCCAACGCCGGTCTGGTCGTCGGCGTCGAGCCCGAGGACTACCCGCAGGACGCTGCCGCCTTCGAAGCCGAGCTGGGCGCGCACCACGGCGCTGCCCAGCACTCGCCGGGCGCAGCGCATCCGCTCTCGGGCATCGTGCTGCAGCGCCAGCTCGAATCGCGCGCCTACGTGCTCGGCGGCAGCGACTACAGCGCGCCGGCGCAGTTGGTGGGGGACTTTCTGGCCGGCCGCGTGTCCGCCGGGATGGCAAGCGTCGAACCCTCGTACCAGCCGGGCGTTCGGCCGGTGGATTTGGCCAGCGCCCTGCCCGGCTACGCGATTGCGGCGCTGCGCGAGGCGATTCCCGCATTCGGCCAGAAGATCAAGGGCTTTGACATGGCCGACGCGGTGCTGACAGGCGTGGAAACGCGCACCTCATCGCCGCTGCGCATCCACCGGGGCGAGAACTTCCAAAGCCCGAACACCGCAGGCCTGTACCCGGCCGGCGAAGGCGCAGGCTACGCCGGGGGCATCCTCTCGGCTGGGGTCGACGGCATCAAGGTGGGCGAGGCCGTGGCGCGCAGTCTGCTCGGCCAGACATAAAAAAACTGCCCAGCGACCAGGCCGTTGGGCAGCTTAGGAGCGCTGCGGGCGCAGACCTTAGCCGTTGCTTTGCGCCGCCTGCAGCGCCGCAATGCGCTCTTCAATCGGCGGGTGCGTCGAGAACAGCTTGCCGATGCCACCGGCGATGCCCATGGCCTGCATGCTCTTGGGCAGTTCGGCCGGGTGCACGCCGCCCAGCCGGGCGAGCGCATTGATCATGGGCTGGCGCTTGCCCATGAGCTGGGCCGAGCCGGCGTCGGCGCGAAACTCCCGCTGGCGCGAAAACCAGGCGACGACGATGGCGGCGAGAAAGCCCAGCGCAATATCGAGCACGATGGTGGTGACGTAGTAGCCGATGCCGGGGCCCGAGCGGTTTTCGTTGTTCTTGTTCAGGAAGCTGTCCACGGCATAGCCGATCACGCGCGAGAGGAAGACGACGAAGGTGTTCATCACGCCCTGGATCAGCGTCATGGTGACCATGTCGCCGTTGGCGATGTGCGCCACCTCATGGCCGATCACGGCCTCGACCTCCTCGCGCGTCATGCTTTGCAGCAGGCCGGTGGAGACGGCCACCAGGGCCGAGTTCTTGAAGGCGCCCGTGGCGAAGGCATTGGGGTCGCCCTCGAAGATGCCGACCTCGGGCATGCCGATGCCGGCCTTGTCGGCAAACTTGCGCACGGTCTCG
>JAUCDU010000038.1:0-13056 GCA_034674825.1 Giesbergeria sp. | reverse complement strand
CCGGCCGAGGCCGCGCGCCGCGCTGCCTGAGCCGCCGCGCTGCACAGCAGCTTGCGGCGCTGTCCCGATCAGGCGCCGCGGAATTTCTCCAGCACATCGGCGCCGCTGTCATCGTCCTGCACTTCCTGCGCTTCGTCTGGTTGCGCCGCATGCCGCACGATGGTGACCGGCACCGGGCTGGCATGCGCCAGCGCCTGCGACACCGAGCCCAGCAAGGCACTACGAATGGCGCCCTGGCCGCGCGCGCCGATGATGGCCATGTCGCTTTGCGTGTTTTCGATCAGGTCCACCAAGGTGTTGGCCGGGTCGCCCATGCCGATTTCGGTCTCGTAGCGCTGGCCGGCTGCATCGAGCAGCGCACAGGCTGCGGCCATCAGGTGCGTGCCCGCCGCCAGGCTGGCGGTGGCGATGCTGTCGGGGTCGCGTGAGACGACCAGTTCGTACAGCGATGCTGGTTCCTGCACGTTGGCCAGCACAAATTCTGCGCGCAGCCCGGCGCTTACCAGGTCGAGCGCATGACGCACGGCGTCCAGTGCAAGTTCAGAGCCATCAACGGCAATCAGGATTTTGGGCATAAGCGACTTTCTTGCATGAGCATTTCTTCCAGTGTAGCGGCGCAGCTAAGGGACAATCGCGGCCATGCTGAAGTTTGAGCTCCTCACCACCGACCCCACCAGCCACGCCCGCCGCGCGGCCATGACCCTTAATCACGGAGTCGTGCAAACGCCCGTTTTCATGCCCGTGGGCACGTACGGCACCGTCAAGGGCGTGATGCCGCAAAGTCTGCATGACATGGGCGCCCAGATCATTCTGGGCAACACCTTCCATTTGTGGATGCGCCCCGGCCAGGATGTCATGCAAAGTTTTGGTGGTCTGCACGCCTTCGAGCAGTGGCACAAACCCATCCTGACCGACTCGGGCGGCTTTCAGGTCTGGAGCCTGGGCGCGATGCGCAAGATCACCGAGGACGGCGTGACCTTTGCTTCTCCCGTGAACGGCGACAAGCTGTTCATGTCGCCCGAGGTGAGCATGCAGATCCAGACCACGCTCAACTCCGACATCGTGATGCAGCTCGACGAATGCACGCCGTACGAGACCAAGGGGCACCTGACGACCGAGCACGAGGCGCGCACGTCGATGGAAATGAGTCTGCGCTGGGCCAAGCGCAGCCAGGACGAGTTCGCGCGGCTCGAGAACCCCAACGCGCTGTTTGGCATCGTGCAGGGCGGCATGTTCGAAAGCCTGCGCCAGGAATCGCTTGACGCCCTGGTCGCGATGGATTTCCCTGGCTACGCGATTGGCGGCGTAAGTGTCGGCGAGCCCAAGGAGCAGATGCTGCAAATCATGGCGCACACGCCGCACCGCCTGCCGGCGCACAAGCCGCGCTACCTGATGGGCGTGGGCACGCCCGAAGACCTGGTGCAGGGCGTGGCCGACGGAGTAGATATGTTCGATTGCGTGATGCCAACGCGCAATGCCCGCAACGGCACGCTGTTTACGCGCTATGGCGACCTGAAGATTCGCAATGCGCGCCACAAGACCGACCATCAGCCGCTCGACACCAGCTGCAGCTGCCACGCCTGTGCGGGCAAAGAAGGCGTGTCGTGGGACGCGGGCGGTCGTGGCGGCTTCAGCCGCGCCTATCTGCACCACCTGGAGCGTTGCGGCGAAATGCTCGGCCCGATGCTCACCACCATCCACAACCTGCACTACTACCTGAACCTGATGCGCGAAGTGCGCGATGCGCTTGACGCCGGGCAGTTCGCGCAATTTCGGGCGCAGTTCAAAGCCGACCGGGCGCGGGAGGTCTGAAAGCGCGCACAGAGCGACGGCTGGTAACTGCGTTGGCCGCGCCGCTAAGCGCGTGGGGGAGGCGCCGGCAAGCGCCCCGCTCTGCCGAAGAGTGTCTACTTCATCAAACGCCCGGAGCGCCCGATGACCGTCAACTCCACATAGCGTGAGCCAATGCGGTTCTCCGGCGAGTAGTTGACGGTGACCCCGCCAAGATCGTAGTTGCCCATGCTCTCGAGCGCCTTGATCACCTTGGCCCGGGTTGGCGCGGGACCTGCGCGGCGCAGCCCTTCCACCAGCACCTTGGCGCCGAGGAACTCTTCGAAACTGGTGTAGTTGATCTCTTCGTCGGGCGCGTACTTCTTGAGCAACGCCTGGTACTCACGCACCACCGGCAAACGCGGCTGATACGGGTAGGGCACCACCTGGCTGATACCCAGGCCGTGGGCGTTTTGCAAACCCGCAAGGCTGACAATCTCAGCCGCATTTACCACGGAAATGTTGTACAGCTGTGCGCCGCCGCCACTTTCACGGTAGGCCTTCACGAATGCCGACGTTGGTTTATTGATCGCAATCATGATGACCGCCTGGGCGTCGGAATTCATGATCTTGGCGACGGCTTCCTTCACGTTGTCGGTGTTGCGGTCGTAGGGTGCTTCCGCCGACATTTCAAGCTTGCGTTTGGCCAATGCCAGCTTCACGCCTTCAAGGCCTGCCTTGCCAAACCCGTCGTCCTGGTACATGACGGCAATGCGCTTCATGCCCAGCGTTGTCACCTGCTGCACCATGTGCTCGGTTTCGTCGGCATAGCCTGCACGCACGTGAAAAATCCAGGGATTGAACGGGACACGAAGCGGTTCACCGCCTGTATAGGGCGCTACCAGTGCGGCGCCGCCTTGTTCCAATACCTTCTCGGAAAGTAATTTGCCGATGTTGGAGGTGCCTGCAAATCCAAACAGGGCCACGACATCGGGATTGGCCAGCATTTCGCGTGTCAGACGGACTGTTTCATCCACCTTGTAAGCGTCGTCGGCGACTTTGACAACGATCTTCTGACCGTGCACGCCGCCCGTGGCGTTGATATGTTTGAAGTAGATCGAGCCGCCAAGCACCATTTGCTTGCCCGTGGTCGCCAGCACGCCAGAGAGCGGCGCAACCTGACCGATGACAATATCGGCCGCCTGCGCTGCCGACCACGGAGACATGGCAACCAATGCGCTTGCAATGCCGATCTGGCGCAGCGACCTGAGCAGTCCCGCAGCGACTTCAGGCACCGCAGCGCGGCGCGCAGGCCGCTCGGGTTGAATCGTCGGGGAATGCAGCTTCGGGCATTGCCACGATGCCAGCAGCCACTGGTGCAATGCGCAAAGCGCGGTCGGCACGTTCATGTCCGTATCCTTTCGTAAGAAACGAAGAGACTAGGGCGCATTTTCGGCAGCGACCAGTCGTGTAGTTACTTATCGGGAAACTTATTACGTATTTACACGTATTGGGTCGGCCGCTGCAGTTTGCGGTGGTCGATCAGCCACCACGCCACAGGCATGACAGAAACGCGCAAACGCGCTCTTGCGGGCGTTGCAGTGGCCACAGTGCTCAAATAGCCCGATACCGCAATGGGGGCAGAAATCAATGCTGGTGTTCTTCAAATCCACCGGACGCTCGCAGCCGGGGCAGACACTTTTGGCCAGCCGCGCGAGCGCCACGTCGTAGTCGAGCTCTTTGCGCCGGGCTTGGTCGGGCATGGATTCGGCAAGCCTCTGGCGCTCAAGATAACGGTTCAGCGCCAAGATGGCGTAGCGTCCCACCAGCGCTGTCACGCCGATCCCCACCACATAGCGCACGTAGCCGCCATAGCTGGGCAGGTAGGGAACAAGTTCAACAAAGAACGCGAACAGTGCAAAGAAGATGAAGCCCCATACAAAGGGCCAATACGTACTCTTGCGCTTTTTTACGAACAACCAGCCGGCCGCGGCCAGCAGTGGCAGAGTGAGCGCCAGCCGGTACAGGAACACCCGCAGCTCGACCTGCCGCCGCTCCGCGTTCAGCTTGACGCGCGCCGCGTCCTCCATCACGTCGAGCTGCTTTTGCGTCTGCGCGCGCGCCTGACGGGCGTCGAGCGCAGCTTGCTGCTGCGCCTCTACGGCGCGCTGCTGCATTTGCTCGGCGCGTCTCTGAGCGTCGAGGGCGTGCGTGCGCGAAATCACTTCGGGGTCTTGCTCGGAGCGCTGGGTGACGCTGCGCGTGGCCAGCCAGTTATCAAAACTTTCGCGCTGCGCCCGGGTTTCACTGCGTGCCTTGTTGCGCTGCAGCTGCGCCTGCGCCAGTGCCGCGTCGGCCGCCTCGGCAGCCGCGCTCTGCATGCGCAAGGCTTCGCGCGCACGCTCGGCAGCAGTCCGATCAAGAAAATTATCGATTGCCAGCGGCGTCTCCACCTTGGGGAGGTCGCCCACCACCGTGCCACCCAAGCCAATCAAGAAGCTGGCAAAGACCAGCGCGACCAACCAAAGGCCCCGGCGAAACCATTTTTCGGAGAGACGCAGGGACTTGCTCATGAAAAAACTCTCATCTGTTTGTCATGCATGGGATAGCTAGTTACGCACTGGCTGCGAGCGCAAGCGTCTACTTTTCTGGACTGCGCGTCACGGCTGAGCTGCGACTTGCGCGCACCGAACGCCTGCCGAGTATGCCAAGGTCGCCTTTCTCCCGAATCAGGGTAAGCGCAAGGGTGCCTGCGAATCAGACAAGCGATACGGCTTCGCTACAGTTGCTTCTTGTTGCACTTGGGCAGCGTCGAGCCGACAGCGGCTGCGCATGCCATGCCTAGAATCAGTCTGACAGGCTGCGGAGGAGGCAAACGTGCGAAACGACATTAAAAAGATATCGATCGTGTTGGCGCTGTGGAGTACCGTCCCTGCTGTACAGGCGCAGCTGACTGCCGTGGTAGCGGTGGAGCCGACCGCGCGCACAGCGGCCAATACCATCTCGCGGAATCTGCTCGAAAGCGGTTTGACCCAAGTCACTGGACAGTCCGTGACGGTCACTACCAGTGACGACCTGGCAAACGTCATGCGCGCGACGCGCAGCGCCGGCTACACCATCTTTATCGGCCCTGCCCAGGTAGCCGCCTCGGCCTTGCAACGTGGATACGAGCTGGTGGGCACAACCCACGCGTCCAGCAAGTATGTTCTGGTGGCTCGCATCGAGGTGGACCAGCTGTCGTCCATGAAGGGGCGTCGCCTGTACCTGCCGCAGCAGGATTCGGTATACACCTACATGGCGCGCGGCATGCTTAACCAAACCGGACTGTCGCTCAAGGACCTCAAGTCGGTTCAATATGAAAAATACCCCGATGCGGGACTTACCGCCCTGATGCTGGGAAGCAGTGACGCCACCGTCGTCAGTGAAAGCGCCTGGGCTGCATGGTCGGCTCAGTACGCCGGCGTGGCCAAACTGCTGGCGACATCCCAGCCGGTACCGGGGGGCTTCTCTGTGGTGGTGAGCCGCACACTGCCCCAGGAACAACGCACCAAAATCGCGAAATGGTTCGCGTCTCAGACGGCGGGTACAGGCCTCGCGCCGGTGTCGGTTCAGCCCGAAGCGGCCGAGTACCACCGCGTGGCGGAACTCGGCCTTTTCACTCCAACGACCCTCCCGGCGGTACAGGTCACCAACGCAGAAGAAGTGCAAAAACTGCAAGCAGCTGGTGCTGTCGTGATCGATACGCGAACCGAGAAAGAATTCAAAGCCAAACATGTCCGCGGTGCGATCCATGCTGCGTACATCGAGAAGAGCTTGAAGGACGTGGCCTTTGATGCCACACAGGATGATTTTTCGGCGCTCGATTCCGTTCCGGGGCTGGGAATGGACAAAGCCGTCATTTTTGCGTGCAACGGGGCCGAGTGCTGGAAATCTTACAAGGCGGCGAAAGTGGCCAAGGCCAAAGGCTTCAAAAACGTCTACTGGTTCCGTGGCGGTCTGCCGGAATGGGTCTCCAAAGGCTTACCCACTCAGGGCGCCTGAGGCTTACAGAGCGCGCCGCGGTGATGGCGGCGGTGACGCTAGAGTCCTCTCTTGCCGGTTCCCCACCTGCGGTTAACGGCTGTCTTTCTTCCCCTGAGCGCGGCGCACCGCTGAACTCACGTGGCCTTGAATTGCGATGTTGCCCGGCATGTTGCGCACCGGGTTCGCGCGCTGCGCCGCCGGCACCATATCCAGAGGCGCATTCACATCAGGGGCATGAGCCTTGTCACCATAGGTAGGCGCCCTGTCCGAGGGCGCTTTGTGCGAGCGTTCGGACGGGTCCTGCCCTGTCAAGTGCTCAATCTGCACCGTGACACTTGCGCCATTGCTCAGATCTTTCACCGCGCTGATCGGCCCCTCTGTTGTCTTGGGCTTTCCGGCGGAAGAAGCGCTGACGGTACCGGGGCGCTTTGACGATTTGGCGACACTTTTGGCTGCGCTCGTCTTGGCCGGACTGACACCGTCAGGCGTTTTTTTAGACGGAGCCTTTCTGGCTGCACCAGTCGCTTTTGCATCAGCCGTTTTTTTAGCTTCTGGAGGCCCTTTTCCGTCAGTTTTGGTACTCTTGAGGCGCCCGCTTTTGGCGGGCTTTTTGTCTGCTTCCCGTTGCGCACGCGATTCGAGGAAAGCACTTCGCGTCTCGAATCGCTCCAGCACCTCTTGCATGATGTCCGCTTTGCGCTGTGTGCGGGCATTGGCATCGCTTGCAGAGGCGGCACCCTTGCCTGCCTTGGCGCGCTGCGCGACGGTTTGGCGCCGGTACAGATCGCGGTACTTGTCTCGCAAAGCACGCACGCGCTTTTCCTTGCCGGCAAGCTGCTTGGCGGTGAAGGCTTTGATCGGGGTGGCGCGGCTGTGGTCGAAGAGTTCGAGCTCTGCGGCCGTCAACAACGGTTTCGCTTGCGTGATGCTGGTGGCCATAAAGGATTCCTCTTCTTGCGTGTGCTGCCTGGTTGCCAGGAGGCGTTTTTGGAACAAGCACGGCGGTTGCCGTGCTGGGATCACCCTAGCCCACGCACGCGGCCGGTTCTGTCGGACAGAAGCTTGAGTGCATGGATTTGCAGCCTGCGCAAGCGCTCACGCACCTACACACAACTTCACGTGCACCCTACAGACAGTTGACGCAAGCGCTGCACTATGGGATCAACGGTCTGCCGACCGCCCACCCCAGGAGAATTTGAATGCAACGCTCACTCTTCATCACGGCCGCCGCCGCCGCTTCACTGGCATTGGCCAGCCTTGCGCCGGCGCAAGCAGCCACGCAAGGCACGGTCATCATCCAGTCGGGGCCCAGGATCGAATACCGCAACCTGCCGCCGCCACCTCCGCCGCGGGCCGCCTACCGCCCTTCGGCGCGGCGCGGCCATGTGTGGGTGGAAGGCCATTGGGAGTGGCGCGGCTCGCGTTACCGCTGGACCGATGGCTACTGGATGAAGGCACGCCGCGGCTACGAATACCGCCAGCCGCACTGGGTGCAGCGCGGCGGTCAATGGCGTTTCGAGAATGGAGGATGGAGCCAACCACGTCGCCCCGGGATGCGTGATCAGGACCGGGACGGCATTCCGAACCGCTACGACCGCGACCGCGACGGCGATGGTTTGCGCAACGACCGTGATCGCGACCGCGACGGTGACGGCGTGCGCAACCGCTACGACAGCCACCCCAACAATCCACGTAGACACTGACCCTGCGTGAGCGGTAGCTGCGCTTGCAGGCTGCATACAGGCCCCGCACTGCGGGGCCTTTTTCGTTCTAGTCGCTTAGAAACACCGTCAGCACGCCGGTGTAGCCGTAGATGCGTGCATGCGCAATCTCGCCGCCAGCGAAGAAGCCGACCAGTGGCACATCGCCCAAGGCATGCTGGACGATGCGCAGCTCGGCGCTATCGCCACCGAAATGCGCGCCGCCGCGTCCCGAGCAGCTCACGTAGAGCGCCCCCGCAATGCTGCGCGTCTGTGCGCTGTCGGGCGGCGCAAGCTCCTCGCGAATTTCGGCGCAGATGCGCGTGAGGTCGGCGCGCGCTGCCGCCATGTTGCGCTGACAGAAGGCGAGCCGCATGCCGCTCTCGACGGGTTCCGCCAGCGCGACGCCGTGGCGCTGGCCATCGAGCCCGACGATGTGGCGCACCCGCGTCTCGGCGCCAAAGTGGCCGGTGCGGCGCGGCGCGGCGGTGCCGGCTTCGGTGTCGCCCGCGCGCTCGTCGTCCATCAGGCCGGCGAGCGTCAGGCGCACGCGCTCAATCGCCTGCTCCGGGTCGCCCGCCAGGGAGACTTCCAGCGTGTCCAGCAGGTTTTCCAGCGCGGGCTCGCCATCGAGCGTCAGCACCACGTTGCCGGTCGCCTCGGTAATGCGGTGCACCGGGCCCACCGGCTGACACCCTTGGGTGACACGCGAGAGCAGCGCCACCCCAGCGTCGAACGCCACGCCTGAAAGGCCGCCGGCAAACACCCCACCCGCCGCGCCGTGGCCCGCCAGGTTGCCATCGCCGCCGATCGCAAACTGCACGCTCGCGCCGCGGCTGGCGGCCAGCCCGCCAAAAAGGTAGCCGCTGGCTGTGCGCCCGGCGAGCTCTTCCACCAGCGCTGCGACATCGGGCGTCGCGCCATCGGCATGCACCAGCGCGGTGTGTGCCGTGAAACGGCCAGCGCTGCTGCGCGGCAGCGGTGCCACGCCCGAGAACACGCGGTACTGGTCGCCGGGAATATCCAGCAACATGAGCGCGAGCGCTGGTTCGTCGAAATACTCGGCAACGCCGCCGCACACGCCGACACCGACGGTGCCGCTCCAGTCGGTGACTTCGGGCAGTTCAGCGGCCAGCAAATCGAGCAACTCCTGGGCGCGGTCGGCGTAGTGGTCGGTGATGTAGAGCAGGCCCAGGCCGGGCGCTGCCGCGTAGCCGGGCTGTGCCATCTGCGCGCGCACCTGGGACAGCGCCATGAGCGCGGCGACGCGCGGCTCAGGGTGTGTGGCATGGCCGGTGGGAAACAATCGCATGTGCATGGCGCCGGCCCGGCGCCGGGCGTGTGGGGGTGTGTCTATTTCTTCGCCGCCGTTTTGCGGACGGGCGCTTTTTTCTTGGCAGCCGCCTTGCGCGGCGCTGCTTTCTTGGCCGCTGGCTTTGCGCCTGGCTTTGCAGCGGCAGCGCGCGTCACGCCTTGCATGTTCTTGACGCCTTGCGCGGCCATTTTTCCGGCCATGCCGGTGGCTGTCTTGAGGGCATCCTGGGCCATTCCGGTCGCCAGGTTGCGCGCCGTGTCCATCGCCGCCTGCTGCGCGGCGTCTTTCATGGCCGCGCCGGCAATCTGCTGAAACTGCTGGGTCAGTGCGCCCCACCACTGCATCGGGTCGACCACGCTGGTCGCTGCCGCAGCTTTGGCCTTGGGCTTGCTCTTGGCGCTTGCCTTGTCTGCCTGGGGCGCCTCTGCGGGCTCAGCCTCGGGCGCGCTGGCTTGCGGGGCCGGCTTGGCCAAATCGGCCGCGCGCGAGGCCACGCCGCCCACGACATGCGCGGCTTGCGAAATGCCTTCGCCCGCCTTGTGCACCCCGCCCATCACGGTGTCGGCTGCCTTGAGTTTGAAGGCATTGGCGACGTCGCCCATGCTGAAATTCATCCCCTTGAGCGTGGCCAGCGTCATCTTCTGCACTTCCAGCGCCTGGATGGTCGCGGCCAGAGCGCGCGAGTTCTGCTCCAGCCAGAACTGCACGGCTTTGAGTTCGTCCACACGCTTGTCCAGCTCTTCCACGCTGATGGTGGGCGCCACCCAGTTGGAGAGCTGGGGCATCTGTGGGATGCCTCCCGCAGCGCCCTTGGCCAGGCCTTGGAGGAAATCGAATCCCGGCACGAATTTGCCGAAACCAAAGGGGGTCGAATCGCTCATGGTTGCTTCCGCTGCAGTGAAGAAATCGGTGCGGACAGCTTACTCCAATGTGCCGCCGCTGTGGCACCCACCTGCGGCAGCTCCAAAGGCGCGGCGATCAGTGCTTGTGCATCGGCATGGCGGCTGCGCCACTGGCACCCGGCGCCTTGGTCGCTACAGGCAGCTGCAGCTGCATGCGTTGCTCGGCTCCTTTGGCATCCTTGAACACCAGCGTCAACGGCAATTGCGTGTCCTTGGTCAGCGGGGCCTTCAGGTCCATCAACATGATGTGGTGTCCACCCGGGCTGAGCTCGACTGTTTGGCCAACCGGCAGGTCAAGCTGCGGCAGGGCGCGCATTCTCATGACGCTGCCGTCCATCTTCATCTCATGCACTTCGGCGTGTCCCGCCATGGGGGTTTCGGCGCGCAGCAATTGCAGCGGCTCGCTGGCGGTGATGCGCATGAAGGCGCCCGAAGCTTTCTGGCCCGCAACCGTGGCGCGCGCCCAGGCGCCTTCGACGGTCGCCGGGGCGGCGCTTTGGGCATAGGCATTGCCCGCCAGCAAGGTGGCAGCGAGCAGAAGGGAGGTGGTGAATCGTTGCGTGGTCATGGTGGGTTCCTGTGAAAGACTTAATGGGAATGGCCGCCAGCTGCGGGCAGCAGCTCCAGCGCGGCAGCGGGGGTCTTGAGATCGTGCAATGACTGTCCGGCGGAGGGCAGCTCGGACCAGTCAATGCGACCCTCCTCGCAGATTTGCTGCACCGGCCAGTACAGCATTCCCGCCTGGGAAGGCAAACGCGCCTGGAGTACAAATTCGTCGTAGAAGTTGCCCGGCAGTGCATCTGCTGGCGTGTTGGCGCTCCAGCGGATGCGGCGCACCTCGTCTGTCACGGTTTTGCCGTGGTCGCTGCGCGGTTGTGCCAACTTTTCTCGCTCGATGGCAACCGTCCAGCCCGGCTTGGGCATGGGCTTGGCGCCATCGACACCGGGCGCAATGGTGACGGCAATGCTGCGCGTGGGCGACGCGCCGCAGCCGTGCCCAACCCGGAACGTGGCCTTGTAGCTGCTGCCGGCATTGGCCACCTGGTATTCCAGCGTGATATGCGCATTTGCAGTATTAAAAAGGCCGCTAACGCTTACCAGTAAAGCGCTGACAGCTATGATTTTTAGAGTATTGGACGACATGGTGTTTTGGGTGGCGGTGGCCTGCGCGTTTGCTGCAGCGCATCCGCAGGCCACGGCAAGCGCCATGGCCACGCAAATGCTGCGCAGAGCCCCCTGGAAATTCGATGAAATGAACCGCCAACGCTGAACCCTGTTGGGCAGCCAGCTACGGTTCAGACAGCGTTTTCAGAGGGCGTACGGAGGCCCACGCGCAGGCAGAGGCGCCGCCGCGCGCGCAGCAACGGGCGCAGCGGCGGTAGGCCCCGGGGCTTGTGCCACCGCTTGGGGCTGGGGCAGCCTGAGCGCCACCGGTGGGGGTGCGGCGCCACCGAAATGCGCACACAGGGGGCAGTCAAGCGTGTGGCCGCGCTGCGATTGCGCGCCATCGTCGCCACCGAAAACCACCTTGACATCCCCGCTGGCCGAGCACACCAGTTGCACCGACTGCGGGTTGACGAAGGGCGACGCGATCGCCACCCCGACAGACAAGGCAAACCATGCCAGCACCAGGCTGGCGAACCGGCGAAAGCGGCTTCGGGTTTGCATGGGCCGAATTGTAGGGTGCGACTGTGCCGCCCTAATTCCGCAGCAGCGCCTGCAGCCCGCTGGCGCGCTGCGTGCGCTGCTGCACCGCCTCCGCCAGCAAGCCGGCGCGCGGCGCCACCAGCGTGAAGGCTTCGCGTGCGCGGGTGATGCCGGTGTAGACCAGCTCGCGCGTCAGCAGCGCGCCGGCCTGGGGCGGCAGCACCAGCGCGGTGTGCTCAAACTCCGAACCTTGGGACTTGTGCACCGTCATGGCAAACGCAGTTTCGACATGCGCGAGCCGCGCCACGCTCACCGAGCGCAGGCTGGCGCCGTCGGCAAAGAACACGCGCAGACCACCATCGCCCACGGCGGGCAGCGCCAGACCGACGTCGCCGTTGAAAACACCGGCTTCGGCGTCGTTGCGCGTGACCATCACCGGGCGGCCGGCGTACCACTGGCTCTGGCCGCTGAGCAGGCCAGCCTCGCGCGCCGCGCGCTCGATGGCGCGACTCAAACCCTCGGCACCCCAAGGGCCTTCGCGCACCGCGCACAGCAGGCGGAAGCGCTCGAACGCTGCCAGCACGCTGGCAACCCAGGCGGCGTGAGCCGCAACGTCGCCCGCCGCCGGCCTTCGCGCAAGCAACTGCAGGTAATCGCGGTAGCTCGCTGCCGGCCCATCGGCTAGTGCCAAGCCCACCGCCGCAATCGGCTCCACACCCTCGAAGGCCTGTAGCGCCCCGGTGGCGTCGCTGCGCAGCAGCGCCTGAGCTTTTGCACCCTCGCCCGCATGCACCGCCAGCGCAAGCTGGCCGATGGCACCGGCAAAGCGCCGGCTCTCACGCAGCATGACGGTGTGCGGCGCCAGCAGCGGCACCGTACCATCGCCCGGCGCAGCGCGCAGCGCCTCGGGAATGCGCACGCCGGCCGCTTCTTGGGCGTAGCGCACCGTCTGGGCGTCGTAGTGGCCTTGCTCGGCGCCCTCACACAAATCGCCCAGCACAGCGCCCGCCTCGACCGACGCCAGCTGGTCCTTGTCGCCCAGCAGCACCAGCCGGGCCTGCGCCGGCAAGGCCGCAAGCAGCGCGGCCATCATTTCCAGATGCACCATGGAGGCTTCATCGACGATGAGCACATCCACATCCAGCGGCGCGCCCGCGTGGTGGCGCAGGCGCCGCGTGCCCGGACGCGCGCCCAGCAACGCGTGCAGGGTGCGTGCCGGGCCGATGCGCGCGGCAAAGCCGGCCAGGTCCAGCTCTTTGCCGACGCGCTCCTGCAAGCCCGCCAGCGCGGCTTCCAGCGACTGGCGCAGCCGCGCCGCCGCCTTGCCGGTGGGCGCAGCCAGCGCCACGCGCAGCTGCTGCGGCGCGCTGTCCACCGCCAGCAGCGCCGCGAGCAGACGCGCGGCGGTGTAGGTTTTTCCGGTGCCCGGGCCGCCCGTGACGATGGCCAGGCGCGAGCGCAGGGCGATGGCGCAGGCGAGCTTTTGCCAGTCGCAGCTGCCCTCTGGCACTGGCTCAAACAATCGGTCCAGCCACTGCCGCGCCGCGCCCTCGTCCACCGCCACCGGATCGGCGGCCCGCAGGCGCAGTTGCTGCGCCACCTGCTGCTCGAACTGCCAATAGCGGCGCAGGTACAGCAGCGGCGCACCGGCCGGGCCAGCCAGCACCAGCGGCGCGCCGGAGTCTGGCGCGCTGGCGGC
>JAUCDU010000037.1:0-13333 GCA_034674825.1 Giesbergeria sp. | reverse complement strand
GGCAGCGCGAGAGCACGGTGACCGGCACTTTTTGCGGGTCGGTCGTGGCGAGCACGAATTTGAGGTATTCCGGGGGCTCTTCCAGCGTCTTGAGCATGGCGTTGAAGGCCGTGGTCGTGAGCATGTGGACTTCGTCGATCATGAAGACCTTGAAGCGCCCTTGCACCGGCTTGTACACGGCCTGCTCCAGCAGACTTTGCACTTCATCGACACCGCGGTTCGAGGCGGCGTCGAGCTCGGTGTAATCGACAAAGCGCCCGGCATCAATGGCCGTGCAGGCCGGGCAGACCCCGCATGGCGTGGCGGTGATGCCGCCCTGCCCGTCGGGCCCCTGGCAATTGAGCGATTTGGCCAGGATGCGCGAGACCGTCGTCTTGCCGACGCCGCGCGTACCAGTGAACAGGTAGGCATGATGCAAGCGCTGCTGGGTCAGTGCATTGGTCAGCGCCTGCACCACATGCTGCTGACCGACCATTTCACCAAAATTGCGCGGGCGGTACTTGCGGGCGAGCACGAGGTAGGACATGGGGTGATTCTATGGTCCGTGGCACATCCAGCTTCGGCACCGGCGTCGCCCTAGCCAGCGACCGCCGGGCAAGGGCCGCCCCGCAGCCCTGGCGGTGTCCCCCTTCCCGCAGCGCGAAGCGTTGCGAGAGAAGGGGGAAGGCGCGAAGCGCCTCAGGGGGTAGAATCCCTCCCTGACGGGCCTCCCCGCATGGTGAAGCGGCCAACCGGGTCAGGTGGGGAACCAAGCAGCCCTAACTGTGGAGCCAGTGCCGGGGTAAGGCTCGTCAACTTCTTCTCGCCGGGCGTCCGTTCTGTGACGCCCGCCTTCTCTCTCTCAATGCCGCTTGCGCCGCGCCTTTGGCGCGGCAGGCGCTGCGCTTGACGCCGCCTTCTTGCTGCCCAGACGCGAGTCCGTGCCCTTGATCAGCCGCGCCATATTGTCCTTGTGACGCCAGGCCAGCAGGGCCGACATCACCACGATGGCAGCGGCAATGGTGCGCTCGGTGTCCCACACCACGCCGCCAAACATGAGGTAATACACCGGTGCAAACAGGGCGCTCGCGAGCGATGCGAGCGAGGAGTAGCGGAAGAAAAACGCCACGATCAGCCAGGTGGCCGCCGTGGCCAGCCCGAGCCAAAAACTGAAACCGACCAGCACGCCCAGCGCCGTCGCCACGCCCTTGCCGCCCTGAAAGCGGAAAAACACCGGCCACAAGTGGCCCACAAAAGCCGCCAGGCCCACCAACGCCTGCGTGCCCTCTTCCAGCCCGTACGGCGCGCCGTACCAGCGCACCAATACCACCGGCAGCCAGCCTTTGGCGGCGTCGAGCAACAAGGTGGCTATGGCAGCGGCCTTGCTGCCCGAACGCAGCACATTGGTGGCACCGGGGTTTTTGCTGCCGAAGGTGCGTGGGTCGGCCAGGCCCATCACGCGGCTCACCACCACGGCGAAGGAAACGGAGCCGACCAGGTAGGCGACCAGCACCGCGGCAAAGCTGTAAGCATCAGGCACGAAGAGCACTCCCAAAACAGTCAAAACGAAGATTGGCCGCTGACAGCGCTGCGGCGCGCCATTTTGCCAGCCGTGCGTGGCTGCGCAGCCGCAGCTATTTTTCGAGCGCGCACTGCACCGGCTGGGCGCCGAGCAATTGCACACAGACCTGCGGATCGATCTGCACCAGAAACCCGCGCCGCCCGCCGTTGATGGCGATGCGCGGCAGGGCAAGAATGCTCGCCTCCATGAACACCGCCATCTCGCGACGCGTGCCAAAGGGCGACGTACCGCCCACCAGGTAGCCGCTGTGCCGGTTGGCCACCTCGGGCGTGCAGGGCTCGACCGACTTGGCCCCTATCTGACGTGCCAGATTTTTGGTGGACACATTGCGGTTGCCGTGCATCAGCACCAGCAACGGCTTGGCGTCCTGGTCCTGCATGACCAGCGTCTTGACCACCGCGTACGGGTCCAGCCCCAGCACCGCCGCGCTGTGCTCGGCGCCGCCATGGTCCAGATACTCGTAGGGATGGCCGGTGAACGCCACGCCGTGCGCACGCAGCATCTGCGTCGCCGGCGTTTCGCTGACGTGGGCTGCCTTGCCGACTTTCTTTGCCATGATTCTAAAATGATAGCTGCTAACGTTTGCTGGATAAGCGCTCGAGCCCGATTTGACGCTAAATTGCCGGGTCGCCCAGTTCCCAGCGCAGCGCATCGACGGCCGCGAGCAACTCCGGGCTGAGCGTGGTGCCAAAGGCATCGAGGTCTTCGTCCAGCTGCGCGACAGAAGTCACGCCGATGATGGTGCTGGCCACCTGCCATTTGGAATAGCAAAACGCCAGCGCCATTTGCGTGGGAGTCAAGCCATGTTCGCGGGCGAGCGCGTTGTAGCGCCGAGCGGCGGCCAGCGCCTCGGGGCGGCCCCAGCGCTGCTTGCGCGTGCTGGCGAACTTGGCGATCCGGGCATCGGCGGGCGCGCCGGGGCCCTCGAAGCCGCTGGCATCGTACTTGCCGGTGAGCAGACCGAAACCGAGCGGCGAATACGCCAGCAGAGCGACCTCCAGCCGGTGGCAGGTTTCGTCCAGCGCGTTCTCGTAGCTGCGGTTGATCAGGCAGTACGGGTTCTGCACGCTGACCACGCGCGGCAGGCCATGCTGCTCGGCCAGCCGCACGAATTCGTGCACGCCGTAGGGCGATTCGTTAGACAAGCCGATGTGGCGCACCTTGCCCGCACGCACCAGACCGGCCAGCGCGTCGAGTTGCACGTGGATCGGCGTTTGCGACGTTTCCTTGGCCGGGTCGTAGTACTTCATGCCAAATACCGGCACGTGGCGCTCGGGCCAGTGGATCTGGTAGAGGTCGATCACGTCCGTCTGCAGGCGCTTGAGCGATGCCTCGCACGAGGCGACGATGTCCGCAGCCGTCATGCCGGCACCCTCACGAATCCAGGGCATGCCGCGCGAAGGGCCCGCGACCTTGCTCGCCAGCACCGTACGCTCGCGCTGACCGGGCCGCGCAGCAAACCAGTTGCCAAGAATCGTTTCGGTCGCGCCAAAGGTCTCTGCGCGCGCAGGCACGGCGTACATCTCGGCGGTGTCGAGAAAGTTGATGCCGCGCTCTACGGCGCGGTCCAGGATGGCGTGGGCCGCAGGTTCATCAACCTGCTCGCCAAAGGTCATGGTTCCGAGGCAGATGGGGGTGACGTGGAGGTCGCTCTGACCAAGTTGGTGCGTTTTCATGCGTGGCAAGCTTCTCGTAAATGCAGCGCTCCAGTTTACGGTCGCAGCCGCAAATGTGCAGAGCGGCCGGTGTTTGTCGCAGCCACGACAGGCAGGACGGCCAAGCGGGGAATAATCAACGCATGTACTCAGAACGCTTCCCGGCACGCTCCGAATTCGTGCGCATCCGCTTCCTCGATTACCACGTCTGGCGCTGGGGCGCCGCACACAGCGATGCGCCACCGCTGGTGCTGGTGCATGGCTGGATGGATGTGGGCGCCTCGTACCAGTTCATGGTCGATGCGCTGTCAGAAGCATTCGTCCAGGGCCGCACCATCATCGCGCCCGATTGGCGCGGTTTCGGCCTGACCAAGCCGCCGGTTCCAACCGACCACTATGTGTTTGCCGACTATTTCGCCGACCTTGATCAGTTGCTCGACCATTTCGCGGGCGAGCGCCCGGTGGATCTGGTCGGCCACAGCATGGGAGGTAACGTCGCCATGATGTACGCCGGCGTGCGGCCTGAGCGGGTGCGGCGCCTTGTCAACCTGGAAGGCTTCGGCTTGCCCGCGAGCAAACCCGAGGCATCCGTGAAGCGCTATGCCGAATGGATGGACGACATCCGAAAGTTCGAACGCGGCGAGCTGGCGCTCAAAAGCTACGACGATCTGGACGGCGTGGCGCAGCGCCTCATGAAGACCAACCCGCGCCTCTCAGCGGACAAGGCCACCTGGCTGGCGCAGCACTGGGCAGCGCAGGACGCCTCGGGCCGCTGGAGCATTCTGGGCGACGCGGCACACAAGGTGAAGAGCGCGCAGCTGTACCGATTCGATGAAGCACAGGCGCTCTATGCCGCCATCACCGCCCCGACGCTCTCGGTGGAAGCCAGCGGCGACAGCCTGAGCCAGTGGTGGCAGGGCCGCTACACGCTGGCCGACTACCACGAGCGCCTCAAGGCCGTGGCAGATTGCCGCACCGCAGTCCTGTCTGACGCGGGTCACATGCTGCACCACGACCAGCCGGCCGCGTTGGCAGAGCTGATCGAATCATTTCTGCGCGCGTAAAACGCCGAAATTTTTGATAAAATAGCCGTCTAGCGCTTATACAGCAAGCGCGAACAGCTATCAATAAAGGAGCTATCAGCCGGTGCGAGCGGCCTCGGCCAGGCGCTCGGCGCAGCGGCTGGCCTGCGCCACGTCGCGCGCCTCGACCATGACACGCAGCACCGGCTCGGTGCCGCTGGCGCGAATCAACACACGGCCCAGCCCGCCCAACTCAGCCTGCACGGCCTCTGTTTCCCGCGCCAGATGGGCGTTGCTGCGCCAATCAGCTTCGGGGGCCAGACGCACGTTCAAAAGCACCTGGGGGAACAGCGTCACCTCCTCCAGCAGCTGCGCAAGCGTGCGTCCGCTGCGCACCACGCACTGCAGCACTTGCAAGGCGCTCACCAGGCCATCGCCCGTGGTGTGCTTGTCCAGCGCTAACAAATGCCCCGAGCCCTCGCCACCCAGCAGCCAGCCATGGCGTGCCAGCTCTTCCAGCACGTAGCGGTCGCCTACCTTGGCGCGCACCAGCTTGACGCCGCGCTCCGCCAACGCCAGCTCAACCGCCATGTTGGTCATCAGCGTGCCGACCACGCCCGGCACCAGCTCGTCGCGACCCATGCGGTCGCGCGCCATCAGATACAGCAGCTCATCACCGTTGTAGAGGCGCCCTGCAGCGTCCACCACCTGCAGGCGGTCGGCGTCGCCATCGAGGGCGATGCCGTAGTCTGCATGGTTGGCCCGCACGGCGAGCACCAGCGCATCGGGATGCGTGGCACCGACTTTGTGGTTGATGTTGAGGCCGTCCGGCGCGCAGCCCATGGCAATGACATCCGCGCCCAGTTCGTGGAACACCTTGGGAGCCACCTGGTAGGCGGCGCCGTGCGCAGCGTCGACGACAATTTTCAGGCCCTTGAGCGTGAGATCGTGGGCAAAGGTGCTTTTGCAAAATTCGATGTAGCGTCCGGCGGCATCGTCGAGCCGGCGCGCCTTGCCAAGCGACGCCGAGTCGGCCCAGACCGGCGCCTCTTCCAGGGCCTGCTCGACTGCGAGCTCCCACGTATCGGGCAGCTTGGCGCCCTGGGCATTGAAGAACTTGATGCCGTTGTCGGGATAGGCGTTGTGGCTGGCGCTGATGACAACCCCCAGGCTGGCCCGCTGCGCGCGTGTCAGGTAGGCCACGGCAGGGGTTGGCAGCGGCCCAAGCAGGACAACATCCACGCCAGCCGAATTGAATCCTGATTCCAGTGCGCTCTCAAGCATATAGCCTGATATGCGCGTGTCTTTGCCGATCAGCACCGTGGGGCGCTCCTCGTCGCGTTTGAGCACACGCCCTACGGCATGGCCCAGACGCAGCATGAAGTCGGGCGTAATGGGCGCCTCGCCCACAGTGCCGCGAATGCCGTCGGTGCCGAAATACTGTCGCTTCATTGCTTCATCCCAAAAAATGTTGGTCCCATTCAGCTGGCCGCCGCACTCGCGCTGCGCCACACCTTGAGTGCCTGCACGGTCTGGCGCACATCGTGCACCCGCACCACGCGGGCGCCGCGCTCGACCGCAAGCACCGCCGCCGCAACGCTGGGCACCACGCGATCGCCCACCTCCAAACCTGTGACCGCGCCGAGGGAGGATTTGCGCGACCACCCCGCAAGCAGCGGGTAGCCGAAAGCGAGCAGGTCCCGCTGGCGTTCCAGCAAGGCGAAGTTCTGCGCGACCGTCTTGCCGAATCCAATGCCAGGGTCAACGACCATTCTGCCCTTTTCGACCCCTAGCGCAAGCAGCTTGGACGTTTGCTGCTGCAAAAACAGGAGTACCTGCGCAGGCACATCACCCTCCATTGGCATGGTCTGCATGGTTTCAGGCGCCCCGTGCATGTGCATCAGGCACACGCCGCAACCGGGGTGCCCGGCCACCACGTCGGCCGCATCGCCTTGGCGCAGCGCCCAGACGTCGTTGATGATGTCGGCGCCCAGGTCGAGCACCGCGCGCATGACCTCTGGTTTGTAGGTATCGACCGAGACCGGCGCGCCCAAGGACACTGCTGCCTTCACCACCGGCAGGACACGCGCCAGCTCCTCGGCCAGCGGCAACCGGGGGCTGCCAGGGCGCGTCGATTCGCCCCCAATGTCGAGCAGATCGGCCCCGTCGCGCAGCAGCGCTTCGCAGTGGCGCACGGCGGAGGTGCTGCTGGCGTGCTCGCCGCCATCGGAGAAAGAATCCGGCGTCACGTTGACGATCCCCATGACCTTGGGGCTGCTCAGGTCAACAGTAAAGCGGCTGGTTTGCCAAAGCATGGGGACAGACAAAAAAGTGGACGAAAAAACGGGGCTTGCGCCCCGTTGCTTCATTTACTGCACGACAGCGGCATCAGGCTGCCGTGGGCGCCGGATCCGGCGCAGGGTCTGACGCCTTGTCGGGCGCTCCTTCGGACGCCACCACGGGCGTACCACCGGCAGGACCGTCGCCGTCCGACTTGGGTGTGCGCGGCGTCCAGTCCTTGGGCGGGCGCGGCGGCTTGCCAGCCATGATGTCGTCCAACTGGTCGGAGTCTATGGTTTCCCACTCCAGCAGAGCCTTGGCCATCGCATGGATCTTCTCGCGGTTGTCCTCAATCAGCTTGCGCGCCTGGGCGTACTGCTCGTCGATGATCTTGCGCACTTCCTGGTCGACCTTCTGCATGGTCGATTCGCTCATGGTCGTGGTCTTGGTGACCGAGCGACCGAGGAACACTTCGCCCTCGTTCTCGGCATAGACCATGGGGCCCAGCGCATCGGTCATGCCGTAGCGCGTGACCATGTCGCGGGCGATTGAGGTGGCGCGCTCAAAGTCGTTGCTGGCGCCGGTGGTCATCTGGCCCATGAACACTTCCTCGGCAATGCGACCGCCGAACAGCATGGCGATCTGGTTCAGCATGTACTCCTTGTCGTAGCTGTAGCGGTCCTGCGC
Organism: Giesbergeria sp.; assembly: GCA_034674825.1. GTDB lineage: Bacteria > Pseudomonadota > Gammaproteobacteria > Burkholderiales > Burkholderiaceae_C > Simplicispira. Next base: position 6,128 of record JAUCDU010000037.1, on the reverse strand, counting down.
CGGCAGGCTCATGGTGACACCGAGCGCGCGGCCGCGCGGGATGATGGTGACCTTGTGCACCGGGTCACACTTGGGTAGCAGCTTGCCGATCAACGCGTGGCCAGACTCGTGGTAGGCGGTGTTGCGGCGCTCTTCCTCGGGCATGACCATGCTCTTGCGCTCCGGGCCCATGAGAATCTTGTCCTTGGCGCGCTCGAAGTCCTGCATTTCCACCGTGCGCGCATTGCGCCGTGCTGCCATGAGAGCGGCTTCGTTGCACAGGTTGGCCAGATCGGCACCACTCATGCCGGGCGTACCGCGGGCAATGACGCCGGGGTTCACATCCTGGCTGACCGGAATCTTGCGCATGTGCACGTTGAGGATTTGCTCGCGGCCCCGGATGTCGGGCAGCGTGACATACACCTGACGGTCAAAACGACCGGGGCGCAGCAAGGCGGCGTCGAGAATGTCAGGGCGGTTGGTGGCAGCCACCACAATCACGCCGAGGTTGGTCTCGAAGCCGTCCATCTCGACCAGCATCTGGTTCAGGGTCTGTTCGCGCTCGTCGTTACCGCCGCCCAGGCCAGCACCACGCTGGCGACCGACGGCATCGATTTCGTCGATGAAGATGATGCAGGGAGCGTTCTTTTTCGCGTTCTCGAACATGTCGCGCACACGGGCCGCGCCCACGCCGACAAACATTTCGACGAAGTCAGAGCCCGAGATCGAGAAGAAAGGCACCTTGGCCTCGCCTGCAATCGACTTGGCGAGTAGCGTCTTGCCGGTGCCCGGAGGGCCGACGAGCAGCAAACCACGTGGAATGCGGCCACCCAGCTTCTGGAAGCGCTGGGGATCCTTCAGGAAATCGACGACTTCCTTCACCTCTTCCTTGGCCTCGTCGCAGCCGGCCACGTCGGCAAAGGTGACGGTGTTGTTGTTCTCATCCATCATGCGCGCCTTGCTCTTGCCAAAGCTGAAGGCGCCGCCCTTGCCGCCACCCTGCATCTGGCGCATGAAGTACACCCAGACGCCGATCAAGAGCAGCATCGGGCCCCAGCTGACCAGCAAGGTCATGAGCAGCGAGCCCTCTTCGCGTGGCTTCACGTCGAACTTGACGTTGTTGTTGATGAGGTCGCCCACCAAGCCGCGATCCAGATAGGTCGCGGTGGTGCGGATGCGGCGATCGTCGTTGGTGATGGCAACAATCTCGGTGCCGCCCTGGCCTTCCTGAATGGTGGCGCTCTTGATGCGGTTGCTGCGCACTTCGTTCAGGAACTCGGAGTAGCCCACGTTGCCGGTCGACGCGCCCGCGCGGGTGTCAAATTGTTTGAACACCGTAAAGAGCACCATGGCGATGACAAGCCATACGGCGACTTTCGAAAACCACTGATTGTTCAAGCAGGACTCCAGAAGGATTGGCAGGGTTGGTTCGACCCAGATAGAGACAATTTTAGGGCTTTCAAGAGCTGCTGCCCTTGCGCCGCCAAGAAGCCGGCCATTGCGCCGGTGCGGTTTTTCAATCTTTCAGACCTATTCCGACCAGAAAGGTTTCAGAAGACTTGTCGCGCGAGGCCTTGGGCTTGAGGACTTTGACGACCCGAAACTGGGCGCGAAATGCCTGCACGAGTGCGTCGTAGCCCTGACCGTGAAACACTTTGGCCACGAGCGCCCCCTGCGCCTGCAAATGGGCCCGGGAGAAGTCCAGGGCCAATTCGACCAGGTTCGAAATACGCGCTCCGTCGGCTGCCGCAATGCCTGAGAGGTTGGGCGCCATATCCGAGACCACCAAGTCCACCTTTCGTCCCGCAAGCTCGGTTTCCAGCTGTTCCAGCACGGCATCCTCACGGAAATCTCCTTGCAGGAAGCGTACGCCTTCTACGGGCTCCATAGGCAAAATGTCGAGCGCCAGCAGCGTTCCTGCCAACTGCCCACCTGCGCTGGTCCCCATGCGCCGGCGCAGATACTGGCTCCAGGCCCCCGGTGCGCTTCCCAGGTCCACCACCAAGGCGCCTGGGCGCACCAGCCCAAACTGCTCATCAATCTCCTTGAGCTTGTAGGCTGCGCGCGCGCGGTAGCCTTCCTGCTGGGCGAGCTTGACGTAGGTGTCGTTGACGTGGTCGTTCAACCACGCTTTGTTGACCTTCTTGCTTTGGGTTTGGACTTTCATGACAGCCCATTGTCGCTCGACATCGGGGAAAGCCAATGCGCCCAAAGCTCCGTTCGCGCCAGCGCTGCAAAGGCGATCGATGCCGGGCCGCAGACATAATACGGGTATGCCCCAAATAGAACTCCACTCGTCCGAACGCCGCGAGTACCGCGCCCAGGCGCACCACCTGAACCCTGTGGTCATGGTGGGCAACGACGGCCTGACGCCAGCGGTGCGCAAGGAAATTGACGCCGCGCTGAGCGCCCACGGCCTCATCAAGATTCGCGTCTTCGGCGACGATCGCGCCGCGCGCGAGCTGATGTACCAGGAACTGGCCGCCGAACTCAACGCCGCGCCGATTCAACACATTGGCAAGCTCTTCGTACTGTGGCGCCCACAATCCGAAAAGCTGAAAACCCCCGATGAAGACCGCATGCCCGGCCCGCGCGACGTCAAGGTGCTCAAGTACAGCAAACGCGGCGGGCAGCGCCCGGAGATCAAGCAGCTACGCGTGTTGGGCAACCAACGCCTGACGCCAGGCGGCCAGATCAAGCGGGCCAAAAAGCGGGCGCCGGTGTCCATCAAGAAGCGCCAACAGCCTTGACGCAATGAGCGAAGCGAGCGGCGCCCTCGAGCGCCACGTCATTTGCATGAAGTGGGGTACGAAGTACGGCCCCGAGTATGTCAACCGTCTGTACGCCATGGTGCGTCGGCATTTGCAGGGCGATTTCAACTTCGTCTGCCTGACCGACGATGCGAAGGGCATTCGCGACGAAGTGCAATGTCTGCCGATTCCGGCACTCGATCTTCCCGCCGGCATTCCCGAGCGCGGCTGGAACAAACTGGCCACTTTCACCGAAGATCTGCACGGCTTGCGCGGCACCGCGCTGTTTCTGGATGTCGACGTGGTGGTCACGGGCAGCCTGGACGATTTTTTCACCCAGTCGGGTGAGTTTCTCATCATCCACGACCACAAGCGGCCCTGGCGCATCACCGGCAACTCGTCGGTGTACCGGTTTGAGCTGGGTGCACACCCGGATGTGTTGGCGACCTTTCGCGCAAATTTTGAGGAAATTCGCCAGAAGTTTCGCAATGAGCAGGCGTATTTGTCAGATTTTCTGCACCGCCAAGGCAAGCTCACTTACTGGCCTGCGGCCTGGTGTCCGAGTTTCAAATACCACTGCATTCCGCGCTGGCCCACCAATTATTGGCAGCCGCCGTTTGTACCCGAGGGCGCGCGCGTGGTCATTTTTCATGGCGAGTGCAATCCACCGGACGCCCTGGCAGGGCGGCGCAACCGGCGTTTTCGCTTCATTCAGCCTGCCGGGTGGGTAGCGGAGCATTGGCACGAATAGCAACGCTGCGGAGATAGCTGACTCTTGCCGATGCCAGCGAACGCCGCATAAGGGCCGCCCTGCAGCGCTGGCGTAGTTCCCGTTCCCACAGCGCTATGAAAGAAGGGGGAAGCCGCGTCGGCGGCTCAGGGGGACGAACGTGAGCCTGCTGTACACCACAGCACGGCCAGTGCACAGAACCACTGCAAGGCGAACATGGCGGACCCAGCGTTGTGCCACAGGCGCAGGTTTTGGCGCGCCTCGATCCGAGGCGCTACGCCAAACTGTACAAACACCGCAAGCAGCATGCCGGCCAGTATGAAAATCATAGCTGCTCGCGCCCATGGGTATTGCGTTACATCCCCTTTTGGCCTTGATATCAAGAGCAGCAGCAGGCCGCAGACAACCGACACCCACGTCTGCGCCGCGAACAGCCGTGCCGCCATGGCACCGGCAATGGCCGGAGTAGGCAAATGAACGAACAACAGGGGAACGACCAGCGCGCCGAGCGTGGTGAGACTGCCCCACCACAGGGCAGCCAGAATGACAGGCAAGCGCTGCAACACGGCGTTCAGCCGTAGCTTACGGCCACGATTTCGTAGTGCCGCACACCGCCCGGTGCCTGCACTTCGGCACTGTCGCCTTCGACTTTGCCAATCAATGCACGCGCAATCGGGCTGCCGATATTGATCAGACCTTGCTTGAGATCGGCCTCGTCCTCGCCGACGATCTGGTAAGTGACAGCGGCGCCGGTTTCCTCATCTTCCAGTTTGACGGTGGCGCCAAACACCACACGGCCTTCGGCGTCGAGGGTGCTCGGGTCGATGATTTGCGCGGCTGAGAGTTTGCCTTCGATTTCCTGGATGCGCCCTTCGACGAACCCTTGACGGTCCTTGGCTGCGTCGTATTCGGCGTTTTCACTCAGATCGCCTTGGGCGCGCGCCTCGGCGATGGCCGCAATGACCGCTGGACGGTCTACGGTTTTCAGGCGTTGCAACTCGGCTTTGAGCTTTTCAGCGCCGCGTTTGGTAATGGGAAGAGTGGCCATGGCCTGTCGTCTCCGTGGTTGGTGGTGCGCCGCTGACAGCGCGGCTTTTACTTCGCATGCACAGTCAGCGCGTGGTGTGCAGTGCCCCAAAAGCAAACCGCCGCACGTTGCCGCGCGGCGGTTTTGTTCACGAGCCAATTATGCCGCGTTTGCTCAGGTAAAAGAACCCCGCAATTGTCAGGCGACGAGTTGTGCGTGCATTTCCTGGATGGAGATCACGTCGAGCTGGTCCATGTGGCGCATGCCTTCAACGGCCGCTTCGGCCCCGAAAATTGTGGTGAAGGTGGTCACCCGCGCCAGCAGCGAGCTGGTGCGGATGGCGCGCGAATCTGCAATCGCATTGCGGCGTTCTTCCACCGTGTTGATGACCATGACAATTTCGCTGTTCTTGATCATGTCGACGATGTGCGGTCGCCCTTCGGTCACCTTGTTCACCACCTGCACCGTGATACCTGCCGCCTCAATCGCCGCCGCCGTTCCCTTGGTCGCCACCAGCTCGAACCCGAGTTCAACCAGCTGGCGCGCGATATCAATGGCACGCGGCTTGTCGGCGTTCTTCACGGTCAGGAACACCTTGCCCGACTTGGGGAGTACCGTGCCGGCGCCCAGCTGGCTTTTGACATAGGCCTCGCCAAAGGTCTTGCCCACGCCCATGACTTCGCCCGTGGACTTCATCTCGGGGCCAAGAATGGTGTCCACGCCCGGGAATTTGACAAACGGGAACACGGCCTCCTTCACGCTGAAATACGGCGGCGTTACCTCCTTGGTGACGCCTTGCGACGCCAGCGTCTGGCCCGCCATGCAGCGCGCTGCCACCTTGGCCAGCTGAATACCGGTCGCCTTGCTGACGAATGGCACAGTGCGCGAAGCGCGGGGGTTCACTTCAAGCACGTAGATGACGTCCTTGCCGTCCACTTCCTGGATGGCAAACTGCACGTTCATCAAGCCGACGACGTTCAGGCCCTCGGCCATCGCTGCCGTCTGGCGCTTGATTTCGTTGACAGTCTCGGCGGCCAGGTAGTAAGGCGGCAATGAGCAGGCCGAATCGCCGCTGTGGACCCCCGCCTGCTCGATGTGTTCCATGACTCCGCCGATAAAGACTTGCCCAGCGCCATCGCGGATGCAGTCCACATCGCATTCGATGGCGTTGGAGAGGAAGCGGTCGAGCAGCACCGGCGAATCGTGGCTGACCTTGACGGCTTCGCGCATGTAGCGCTCCAGATCGCGCTGCTCGTGCACGATTTCCATGGCGCGGCCTCCCAGCACGTAGCTCGGGCGCACCACCAGCGGGTAGCCAAGCGCCTCGGCCTTCTCCAGCGCCTCGGGCTCGGTGCGCGCGGTGGCGTTCGGTGGCTGGCGCAGGCCCAGCGTGCCCAGCAGTTGCTGGAAGCGCTCGCGGTCTTCTGCAGCATCGATCATGTCGGGGCTGGTGCCGATGATGGGCACGCCCTCGGCAGCGAGCGCCAGTGCCAGCTTGAGCGGCGTCTGGCCGCCGTACTGCACGATGACACCAGCAGGCTTTTCCTTGTCCACAATCTCCAGCACGTCTTCCAGTGTGACGGGCTCGAAGTACAAACGGTCCGAGGTGTCGTAATCGGTGGAGACGGTCTCGGGGTTGCAG
>JAUCDU010000036.1:0-13336 GCA_034674825.1 Giesbergeria sp. | reverse complement strand
AAACCGTTGCTTTGAGAGCTCCTTGAGCACAGCCGGCAGGTCGCGCGGATTCGGGATCAGAATGGTTTTGCCGCCGGTGCGCATGCTGAGCATCATGTTCACGGTGAACGCGAAGATGTGGTACAGCGGCAGCGCGCAAATACTGGTGGGCTGCTCGCCCTGCGGGATCAGCTTCATCACCGGGGCGTTCCAGGCCTCGGCCTGCAACACGTTCGCAATGATGTTGCGGTGCAGCAGCACGGCACCTTTGCTCACGCCGGTGGTGCCGCCGGTGTACTGCAGCAGCGCCATGTCGTCGGGCTCGATTTCTGGCTGCTTGAGCACGCCACGCGTGCCGCGCGCAAGTGCGTCGTTGAAGCGCACCGCACCCGGCAGATTCCAGGCAGGCACCAGCTTCTTGACGTTGCGCACCACGTAGTTCACCAAAGCGCCCTTGAGCAGGCCGAGCCGATCGCCCATGGTGCAGACCACAATGTGCTTGACAGGCGTCTTCGCCAGGCAGGCCTGCAAGGTTGCCGCGAAATTTTCCAGAATGACGATGGCCTGGGCGCCCGAGTCGCGCAGCTGGTGCTCGAGCTCACGCGGCGTGTACAGCGGATTGACGTTGACCACAACATAGCCGGCGCGCAGCACGGCCGCGACCGCGACCGGATACTGGGGCACGTTGGGCATCATCAAGGCCACCCTGTCGCCCTTGGCAAGGCCAAGGCTTTGCAGGTAGGCCGCGAAGGCACTGCTGAGCGAATCCGTCTCCGCGTAGGTGATGTCCTTGCCCATGAAGCTGTACGCGGTTTGCTTCGCGTGGGTGCGAAAGGCCTCTTCCATCAGCGCCACCAGGGACGCGTACTGTCCGGGGTCGATGTCGGCGGGTACGCCAGCGGGGTAGCTTTTGAGCCAAATGCGGTCGGTCATCTCCAATGTCTCCTCAAAGGTTTTCGCGTATTTTTTTGATCGTGTCAGCGCAATTCTGCACGATCGTTCTTTTTCGCGGAGATTGTGCCTCGTCAGCTCTTGAGCGCTACCAGCACCTCGTCGAGCATCTTCTTGGCATCGCCAAACAACATGCGGTTGTTGTCCTTGTAGAACAGCGGGTTGTCCACGCCCGCATAGCCCGAAGCCATGGAGCGCTTCATCACGATGGAGGTTTTGGCTTTCCACGCTTCGAGCACCGGCATGCCGGCAATCGGGCTGGTCGGGTCGTCCAGCGCGCTAGGGTTCACGATGTCGTTGGCGCCAATCACCATGACCACGTCGGTATCTGGGAAGTCCTCGTTGATCTCGTCCATCTCCATCACGATGTCGTAAGGCACCTTGGCTTCGGCCAGCAGCACGTTCATGTGACCGGGCATGCGGCCCGCGACCGGGTGGATGCCAAACCGCACATTGACGCCGCGCTCACGCAGGGTCTGGGTAATTTCGTACACCGTGTGCTGCGCCTGGGCCACCGCCATGCCATAGCCGGGCACGATGATGACGCTCTTGGCATCGCGCAGCAGTTCGGCCGTCTCGGCCGAGCTGACCGGCACCACCTCGCCCTGAGGCTCAGCGGCGTCGCCCTTCTTGGCAGGTGCGCCGCCGCCAGAGCCAAAGCCGCCGGCGATCACGCTGATGAAGTTGCGGTTCATCGCCTGGCACATGATGTACGACAGGATGGCGCCCGAAGAGCCGACCAGCGCACCGGTCACGATCAGCAAGTCGTTGCCCAACATGAAGCCGGTGGCCGCGGCCGCCCAGCCCGAGTAGCTGTTGAGCATGGACACCACCACCGGCATGTCGGCCCCACCAATGGCCATCACCATGTGCACGCCGAGCAGCAGGGCAATTACGGTCATCACGATCAGCGGCAACATGCCGGCTTGCACGCTCGGGGCAGCCAAAAATTCCCTGCCAAACCAGATCACCAGCAGCAGCGCAACCAGGTTGAGCCAGTGACGCGCAGGCAAGAGCAGCGGCTTGCCGCCAATCTTGCCGTTGAGCTTGCCGAACGCGATCAACGAACCCGAGAAGGTGACAGCGCCGATCAAGATGCCAATATAGATCTCCACCTCGTGGATGGTCTTCTCAATCCCCATCAGCTGGTGCGAGGTGTCCACATAGCTGGCAAAGCCCACGATGCAGGCCGCAAGGCCCACCAGACTGTGCATCAGCGCGATCAGCTCGGGCATTTGCGTCATCTTCACGACCTTGGCCGCGTACAGACCGATACCGCCGCCGATGACCAACGCTCCGACGATCCAGGCGATGCCCGTGGCGCCAACGCGCGGGCCAAATACTGTGGCCAGCACTGCCAGGGCCATACCAATCATGCCGAACATGTTCCCGCGCCGCGAGGTCTCCGGGTTGGACAGACCTCCCAGGCTCAGGATGAAGAGAATGGCGGCGCCGATATAGGCCACCGTGACGAGACTTTGCGACATGTGCGTCTTTCCTTGCTTGTTCTAGTGCTGTCTTGTTCTTATTTGCGGAACATGGCAAGCATGCGGCGCGTCACGGCAAAACCGCCGAACATGTTCACGGACGTGAGCACCAGGGCGGCAAAAGCCAGCCACAGGATCAGCCCATCCGGACGCCCATGGGTACCCGCTTCCGGCGGCGCGATCTGCACCAGCGCGCCGATGGCGATGATGCTGGAAATGGCGTTGGTCACGCTCATCAGGGGGGTGTGCAGCGCGGGCGTGACGTTCCACACCACCATGTAGCCAATGAAACAGGCCAGCACAAACACCGTCAGGTGCCCGAGGAAGGCTGCAGGCGCATAGGCGCCGACAAACCAGAAGAGCACTGCAGCCACGGCAAACATGATGGCCAGAGTTTTGGCGGCCATCGGGGCGCCACGCCCGTGGCTGTCCTTCTTCACCGCCACGGGTGCAGCCGCTGCCTTGGGCGCTGGCACCGGCGCGGCCTTGAGCGGCGGGGCTGGCCAGGTAATGGCGCCATCCTTGGTGACCGTCAGGCCGCGGATGGCGTCGTCTTCCATGTTGATTATGGCCACACCATCTTTGGCCTTGGTCAATTCCTCGACCAGACGCAGCAAGTTGTTGGCATACAAGGTGGACGACTGCTTGGCCATGCGCGAGGCCAGATCGGTGTAGCCAACGATGGTCACGCCGTGGCGCTCCACGGCTTCGCCGGGCACGGTCAGCTCGCAGTTGCCGCCTTGCTCGGCCGCCATGTCCACGATCACGCTGCCGGGCTTCATCGACTGCACCATCTCGGCCGTGATGAGCTTGGGCGCGGGTTTTCCGGGAATCAGCGCGGTGGTGATGATGATGTCGGCATCCTTGGCCTGCGCCGCATACATCTGGCGCTGCGCGGCTTGAAAGCCTTCGCTCATCACCTTCGCGTAGCCACCGCCGCCGGCTCCATCCTCTTCGTAATCCACTTTGATGAACTCGCCGCCCAGCGACTTGACCTGGTCGGCCACCTCGGCGCGCGTGTCGTTGGCGCGCACCACAGCACCCAAGCTGGCCGCCGCGCCAATGGCAGCCAAGCCAGCCACCCCGGCTCCGGCAATGAACACCTTGGCCGGGGGCACTTTGCCCGCTGCCGTGATCTGGCCGTTGAAATAGCGACCGAATGCGTTGGCCGCTTCAATGACAGCGCGGTAGCCGCTGACACCCGCCGTGGAGGTCAGGGCGTCCATCTTCTGCGCGCGGCTAAGTGTGCGGGGCAGGCAATCAATCGCCAAAACCGTGGCATTTTTAGCCGTGAGTTGCTGCATCAATTCCGGATTCTGAGCAGGCCAGACAAAACCGATCAGCGTGCCGCCGTCCCGCATTAGCGCTACTTCGTCGCTGCTGGGAGGCCGTACCTTGAGCACGATATCCGAAGCCGCCCAAAGCGCTGCGGCATCTGGCAGCACCTCGGCGCCGGCAGCTCGGTAGGTGTCATCACCAAAGTGGGCGCCATCGCCTGCGCCAGACTCGACAGCAACCTGGAAGCCGAGTTTGACGAGTTTTTCCACCGCGTCCGGCACCGTGGCCACGCGCTTTTCTCCGTGGAAGGTTTCCTTGGGCACGCCAATGCGCTGCACCACTGGTGTTGGGCTTGCTTGCATGAATTGTCTTCTCCGAGTTTCGTAATCGTTGCGCAGGTGCCCCACAGGCTTGCATGCACGATGCTGCCAAACCGGAAGGCTCCGCCCCCTGCTCCGGTCAGCACGGGTTAACTGACCATGAGCTTACATTAAGAATTTTTGGCTTCTATCGCCTATCGGACACGTTCCCGTCGCGAAGTGCCCCGGTACCAACACCGGCAGCACTTGCACCACAGCCTTGCAAGCGACAAATGCTGGGGAATTTCAGTGCACGACCTGGGCCAACTCGCCTGCGGCGTACTTCTGCGCCATCACGCTGAGCGAGACGCCCTTGATCTTGGCGCCCTGGCCGTCGCAGCCGAACTGCAGGTAGCGCTGCTTGCAGATGGCCTTGGCCGCTTCGCGCGCCGGCTTGAGCCATTCACGGGCGTCAAATTTCTCCGGGTTTTCGGCCAGAAACTTTCGCACCGCGCCGGTCATGGCCAAACGAATGTCGGTATCGATGTTGATCTTGCGCACGCCGAACTGGATCGCCTTCTGGATCTCTTCGACCGGCACACCGTAGGTCTGCTTGATCTTGCCGCCGTACTGGTTGATGATGGCCAGCAGGTCCTGTGGCACGCTGGAGCTACCGTGCATCACCAGGTGCGTGTTGGGAATGCGGGTATGAATTTCCTGCACCCGGCTGATGGCCAGAATATCGCCCGTGGGCTCGCGCGTGAACTTGTAGGCTCCGTGGCTGGTGCCAATGGCAATGGCCAAGGCATCGAGTTGGGTCGCTTTGACGAATTGGGCGGCTTCTTCGGGGTCGGTCAGCATCTGGCTGTGGTCGAGCTTGCCTGCCGCACCCACGCCGTCTTCCTCACCTGCTTCCCCGGTTTCCAGCGAGCCCAGGCAGCCCAGCTCGCCTTCCACCGTGACGCCAACCTTGTGCGCCAAGGCAACGACCTTGCGCGTCACCTCCACGTTGTACTCAAAGGACGACGGCGTCTTGCCATCTTCCATCAGCGAGCCGTCCATCATCACCGAGCCAAAGCCCAAATCAATGGCGCCTTGGCAGATGGCGGGCGAGGTGCCATGGTCCTGGTGCATCACCAGCGGAATGTGGGGATAGGCTTCGCACGCAGCCTGGATCAGGTGCTTGATGAAAGATGCACCTGCATATTTGCGCGCACCTGCGCTGGCCTGAAGAATCACCGGCGCACCGGTTTCTTCGGCGGCCTCCATGACCGCCTGCACCTGTTCCAGGTTGTTGACGTTGAAGGCGGGAATGCCATAACCGCATTCGGCGGCGTGGTCCAGGAGCTGGCGCATCGAGACGAGAGGCATGGTGTTGTATCCGGTCAGATGTAAAGGGCACGGCACGCTGCTGCACGCGCGTGGGAACCGGCCATTTTAGCCGGGGCACCGCCTGGCAGGCCCCTGGACGCCGCGTGCCAGCAGGGGTATGGTGGAAAATACGCTGCGCAAGCGCGGCATCCGCCGCGTTTGCCGCCGCGACATCCAAATTCAGCCGGCCCTACGAGCAAGGAGTCGTCGGGAACGTCATGCGGTAGCAGGTGGTATATGGCGCCAATGCGGCGGTAGCACCCCACTGTGCGCCGTGTTCTGTGGCTACGCGCGAGACGATTTCATGACCCAGGTGCAAGCTGTCGGGTGGCGACGCCGCATGAGGCGCACCGCTGCGCTGGCCATCGTCACAGACCTGGAACCAGGCGGTTTTTCCTTCCGAATCTCCGCGGCACGTAACGCGAATGCGCGTGCCGTGCGGCGTGTGCCGGAGCGCATTTTCGAGCAGATTGCGCAGCGCCATTTCGAGCAGCACGGGTTGGCCCTGCATGAAGACGGAAGCCGCTGCGTCGACTTCGATGCTGTCAGACCGCTCCCATGCAACTGAGGCGTAGTCTGCCGCCACCTTGCGTGCAAGCTGGGACAAATCGACACGCTGTAGTACGTCGCGCTCTGCGGCGCGACTCGACCGGGCCAGAGCCAGCAGCTGGTTCAGCACATGCGCGGCCCGCAGTGCGTCTTTCCGGATGCGCACAAGTGTGTCGCCGCTTTCATGTGGCTCGGCGCCGTCCTCAAGCGCCTGCACCTGCAACACGATTGAGGTCAGCGGAGTTCGCAGCTCGTGCGCCACTTCATTCGCGAATCGGCGCTCGCGCTGCAAGGCCTGTTGCTGGCGTCCGAGGAGCGTGTTGATGGAATTGACCACCGAATCAAACTCTCGCAGCGCATGGCGTGCCACCAGGCTATCGGCGTTTTCCACATCCAGTGCCGCGACTTCTTCCGACAGTTCCACCAAGGGCCGCAGCCCACGTGCAATCGCCAAACCCAAGGCAAGTGCCACCACCGGCAGCAGCCACATCCCGGGCTCAATCATCTGGCCAGCGATGTCGTCGGCCAGAGCGTCCCTTTCCTCCAGGAGCAGCATGACGGCGACCTTTTGCGTCCGCTCATGGTTCCATTGCGAGAAACTCCGCCAAGCGAGCTGTCCGTCTGCGGCTTGCGAGGTTGCATAGCCCTCTGCTGCATCGAATGCCGGCGCCGGCGCGTCGCCAATGCGCCAACGCAAATGCCCGGTCGCATCCCACACCAGAACGCTGAACGACTGCTGGTAATCATGGTTCTTCAGCCGCTCCTGACGCAAGTGCAGCATTTCAGTGGTTTGGGCGAGCGAAGGCAAGTCCCGGATTCCCAAGAGCAATACCGCAACGCTTGCCAGATGCCCATCGGTCAACTCATCGGCCTCCTCAACCCCCGTGCGATAGGCAAGGAACACGAAACAGCCCCACACGATCACCAGGGCGCCCAGCGACCACAGCAGAAGCTGCCGCATGAGCGAGCGTTCGCGCCATGCAAGCGGAAAACTCAAGCGTTGCTCCTCGGAATGAAATAGCCCACGCCGCGCATGGTTTGAATCAGTGCACTGCCAAGTTTGCGGCGCAAATGATGGATGTGCACTTCAATGGCGTTGCTCTCGATGGCAGTGCCCCAGCTGTAGAGCCGCTCCTCAAGTTGCGCGCGAGAGAGCACGCGACCGCGCGCCTCCAGCAGCACCAGCAACACGGCGAATTCCCGGGGCGAGACATCCACTTGCTCTCCAGCCCTGCGCACTGTGCGGCCAGCCGGGTCCACGGCAATATCACCATGCAACAGCAGCGGGTGGGCCCGCCCTGCGGCGCGGCGCAAGAGCGCACGCAAGCGTGCTTCAAGCTCATTGACATCAAACGGCTTCACCAGATAGTCGTCTGCCCCTTGGTCGAGCCCTTCGATGCGCTGCTCGACCTCATCGCGCGCCGTCATGATCATGACCGGCGTGTGCGGGTCTGGCAGTTGGTCACCGCCGGCCTCCAACGACGGGCTGGCACGCAGGCGATGCAGCAGCTGCGCACCATCCCCATCCATCAGCCCCAAGTCAAGCACCACCGCATCAAAGCCTTCGGTACGCAGCGCATTCCAGGCGTTTGCGACGCTGGCACAAATATCCACCGCGTAGCCACGCTGGCCGAGTATGGTCGCCAAGCCGTTGGCGATGCCCATATCGTCTTCTACTACCAAGATTCGCATGCCGGCATTCTTGCAGCAAAGCGTGCCTCTCGCGTGCCGGTCGTGCGCCGCCGCTGCAGGTCGATGGCCGCGTCATGGCGACTTCGACGGCAACTGCTTAATGAGCAGTTAAGTTGCACCGCGCACTATGCGCGCATGCCTTTGAACCCCTCCATCCGCCTTCCTGCGGTGTCTACCCGCAACGACAACACGCGGCTTCTGTTGTGGACGCTCGTGTCTCTGGTCTGCCTGATAGCCTGGGACACGTCCGGACTGGACCGCTTGCTGGCACACGCCTTCGGCGATGGCGATGGATTTGCCTGGCGCAATAACTGGTTTTTGGTGCATGTCATGCACGAGGGCGCACGGCGACTGGCGTGGGTGTGCGTGCTTGCCCTGGTGCTCGCGATCTGGTTGCCATGGGGGGTGCTGGCACGGGTCGACAGGCGCAGGCGCCTTCAACTGGCAGTTACAACGCTGATCGCGCTTGCATTGGTGACAACCGTGAAGTACACCAGCGCAACGAGTTGCCCCTGGGATCTGACGGAATTTGGCGGCGTCGCACACTATGTTTCGCACTGGTCCTGGGGCGCAGTCGACGGCGGCACAGGCAAGTGCTTTCCCGGCGGACACGCCTCTGCTGGCTTTGCCTTCGTCGGCGGCTACTTTGTACTGCGCGCTAGCGAGCGACGCGCTGCCCGTATCTGGCTCGTGTGCGCTTTGGGCTTGGGATTGATTCTCGGGTTCAGCCAGCAAATGCGCGGCGCGCATTTTCAAAGCCACACACTGTGGACCGGTTGGTTGTGCTGGATCTGCGCATGGGCGGTGGATATCGGGTTCGGACTCCGCTCTGCGCGCGAGGTGCGCAAAGTTGCTATGGGGTGACCCTCAATCCAGCCCAGCGCCAACAGCATGCGCCTTGCACCTCCAGTTGCATGCCGACCTGCTCACTGCGTCCTGGTTGTGGCAGTAGTTATTGCGCTGGCGCTCTCCAGGCCGGCACTCAGGTCGCGCGGCAGATTTTCAGCATATTGGTCCCGCCGGGCGCACCCATGGGCTCCCCGCAGGTGATGGCATAGACGTCGCCAGCGACAACAATGCCCCTATCCTTCAAATGGCGCTCGGCCTGCTCCAGCGCAGTGTCACGGTCCGCGCTGGTATCCATCAGAATCGGGCGGACGTTGCGGTAAAGGGCCATGCGCCTTTGCGTCGCCCTTCTGGGGGTGAGGGCGTAGATCGGAATATGGATCCGGTGGCGGCTCATCCAGAGCGCTGTGGAACCACTGTCTGTCATCGCCACAATAGCCTTCGCGCGCAAGTGGTGGGCGGTGAACAGCGCACCCATCGCGATGGAGTGGTCGATGGCACCAAAGGTGCGTCCGCTGAAATCCGCATCGAGCTGCATGTCTTCGGCCGATTCGGCCGCCGCGCAAATCTTGGCCATCTCCTGCACTACCTCCAGCGGATATTTTCCAGCAGCCGTCTCGGCGCTGAGCATGACGGCGTCGGTGCCGTCCAGCACGGCATTGGCCACGTCGCTCACCTCGGCGCGCGTTGGCGAAGCGTTGGTGATCATGCTCTCCATCATTTGCGTCGCGGTGATGACGAGCTTGTCCATGTCGCGCGCCATGCGGATCATTTTTTTCTGCAAGGCCGGAACGACCGCATTCCCCACTTCCACCGCCAAGTCGCCACGCGCCACCATGATGCCGTCGCTGACACGCAAGATTTCTTCCAGCCGCGGAATCGCTTCAGCACGTTCGATTTTTGCAATCAAACCCGGCTTGTGCCGGTACTGCGCTGCGGCCACGTTGCAAAGCTGACGCGCCATTTCCATGTCCGTGGCGTTCTTTGGAAAACTGACGGCGACGTAGTCGGCCTGAAAACTCATCGCGGTTCGGATGTCCTCCATGTCCTTGCCTGTGAGCGCGGGCGCCGTCAGACCGCCCCCTTGTTTGTTGATGCCCTTGTTGTTCGACAGTTCGCCGCCAACGCGCACGGTGGTGTGCACTGCGTCCCCGCGCACCGCATCGACGGTGAGCACAATCAGACCGTCGTTGAGCAGCAACACGTCGCCCGGGCGCGTATCGCGCGGCAGCTCCTTGTAGTCCAGGCCTACGCCCGAGAGGTCCCCCAGCTCTGTGCGCGAAGCATCGAGGATGAAAGTCGCCCCGGTCTCCAGGCACACCTGACCTTCGGCAAACTTGCCCACGCGAATTTTTGGTCCTTGAAGGTCGGCCATGATGGCGATTTCGCGGCCCACGCGCTGCGCGGCCTCCCGCACCAGGCTGGCGCGATTGATGTGGTCCTCTGCCGTGCCGTGACTGAAGTTCAGGCGAACCACATTCACCCCTGCAAAGATCATTTTCTCGAGCATGGACAGCTCGCTGGAAGCGGGGCCTAAGGTAGCAACGATCTTCGTAGCGCGGCGCAATGTCATTGGAGTGGCTTTCCGGGTCGGTAAATGGGTTTCAATCTTCTCACCAAACAGGCCTGCCCTGCAGCTTCATTGGCGAGGGACCAGGTGCAGAGGTCGCGGATCGAATAGCTTGGCACTTCGAGCGCCGTTTGCGCGCGCCGCTCCGAATGTGCGCAGAACTGCGGACTGGCCGCTCACCCGGACGACGCTTCCTGGCGCCGTGCGGGAACAAGCTCAGCCCTTGGCCGCGCGCTTTTCCAGGATTTCGAATGCTGGCAGCGTGCGCCCTTCCAGCACTTCCAGAAATGCGCCGCCACCGGTCGAGATATAGCCCACACGGTCTTCGATGCCGTATTTGGCAATGGCGGCCAAGGTGTCGCCCCCGCCCGCAATGCTGAAGGCTTTCGACTTTGCGACCGCTTCGGCGAGGACACGCGTGCCATTTTCGAACGCGGCAAACTCGAATACGCCTACCGGTCCGTTCCAGACGATGGTGCCAGCCTGCTGCAACTGGCTGGCAAGCCGTGCGGCGGTTTCGGGGCCGATATCCAGAATCAAATCGTCCTCCTGGACGTCTTGGGCGCGCCGCGTGACCGCTGGCGCGTCGGCCGCAAAGGATTTCGCAGTCACCACGTCCGTCGGGATCGGCACTTCCGCGCCGCGCGCCTTCATGGCTGCCATCACGCTGCGCGCTTCCTCCACAAGACCGGGCTCGGCAAGACTTTTCCCGATCGGCAGGCCCGCGGCCAGCATGAAGGTATTGGCGATCCCGCCCCCCACGATGAGCTGGTCGACCTTTGCCGCCAGGCTTTGCAGAATCGTGAGCTTGGTGGAGACCTTTGAGCCAGCAACGATGGCCGCCAAAGGACGTGCCGGCTGCGCGAGAGCCTTCGTCAGTGCATCAATTTCCGCCGCCAGCAACGGGCCGGCGCAGGCTATCGGCGCGTACTGTGCAATCCCGTAGGTGGTGGCCTCGGCACGGTGCGCGGTGCCGAACGCGTCGTTGACGAAAATATCACACAGCAAGGCGATGGCCCGCGCCAGGGTTTCGTCATTCTTCTTCTCCCCAGTGTTGAGACGACAGTTCTCCAGCAACACCAGTTCGCCCGGCTTCACCGACACGCCGCCGACCCAGTCTGAGCGAAGGGGAACGTCCCGGTCCAACAGCTCAGACAGACGTTTGGCGACGGGGGCAAGAGAGTCTTCGGGTTTGAATGCGCCCTCGGTCGGCCGTCCCAGGTGGCTGGTGACCATGACCGCTGCGCCAGCGTCCAGCGCCATGCGGATGCACGGCACCGACGCGCGTATGCGCGTGTCTTCCGTAATGTGGCCGCTGGCATCCAGTGGCACGTTCAGATCGGCGCGGATGAAGACGCGCTTGCCAGCGACTTGGCCTTGCGCGCAAAGCTCGGAAAAACGAAGGATATGCATGTTCGGGTGTGGGTTGAAGGGCCAGCTATGGCGCTTTCGCAGATCAATTTAACGAGCACATTCTAGGCAGCCCTCGATGCGCTACCAACCCCAACCGACGTGCAGCGGCAGATAGATGGCCATGCCCACAAGAATGGTGCCCAGAATGCCGCGGCGCCAGAAATAGTACGCGCAGGCGCACAGCACGGCGGGCAGACGAGCATCCTGAAACGTACTGACCAGCGCGCCCTGCGTCATCAGCACTTCGGGCGCCACCACAGCGGTCAGGGCCGCCAGAGGGGCATATTTCAACCCCCGCTTGAGCCAGTCCGGCATCGGTATTTCGCGCTCGGGGATCATGAAGAACGCGCGCGCCACCAAGGTCACCAGCGCTAGTCCGACGACGGCCAGCACGCCGTAGGCAGCGTCCCAGCTCATGGTTCGGTCCCGATCCTGGCCTTGCGCCGCAGGGCTTGCTGGTGCAAATGGCGCTGCGCAGACTCCATGACGAGCCCGGCCGCAACAGCGGCCAGCACCGCCACCAGAATATTGAGCTTGAGCGGCAGCGCCCAAGCGGCGACGGCAGCCGTTGCTGCCACCCCGGTCGCAACCCAGGTCGCCCTGTCTACGAGCAAGGACAAGAGCACGCCCAGAATTGCCCGCACGCCGGCAAAACCCAGCCCCCACTCCACCGGCACCGCATTGGCCAGCAGAATTCCGGCAACCGACGGGATCTGCCAAGCCAGCCAGTTGACCATCGCCGCGCCCCAGAAGTACGGCACTTGCTCCGGCGCCGGTTCGACCAGGGGAAAGCGCTTCATGAAGGCAACGAAAATCACGTCGCCGCTGAAGTAACCGATGGCCAGGCGCCGCCGCAGTGGCTGGGCCTGGAAATAGCCGCGCCACAGCGTGCTGAAAATGACAAAGCGCAGGTTGACGCAGGTTGCTGTCAGCCACACCACCCACAGCGGCGCACCCACCGCAAGCAAGGGAATCACGGAGAGCTGGGCACTTCCGGCATATACCGCGAGCGACATGAACATCGCCAACCAGACGGACATGCCGCTCTTGACCATCGCCACGCCGGTGACCAACCCCCAAGCGGCAATCCCCACCGCGGGCGCCACGAGGTCGCGCGCTCCGTCGCGAAACGCCGGGTGACGCAGTTGCGCAAAGAGCTGCGACAGATTCAAGTGGTGGCTCCGGTCTGCTCCACGTTGACAAACTGCATGCCGGGCTCCAGAGGAAAACCACGCAAAAACTCGCGCGCTTCCAGGGGTCGCCCGCCGGCACGCTGCAGGCGTGTGAGGCGCAGGGCGCCTTCCCCACACGCCACCGTCACCCCCGCATCATTTACAGACAAAATATGGCCCCAGCGCTTATCCTGATTGGATTTATTGCTATCAAATTCAGAAGCAAGAACTTTGATGGTCTCGCCTCCCAACTGCGCATGGGCGCCGGGTGTGGGCACCAGGGCACGCACGCGCCGCTCCAGTACCTGGGCCGGCTGGCTCCAGTCGATTCGCGCCTCGGCCTTGTTGATCTTGTGCGCGTAGGTGACGCCGTCGGTCGGTTGCGCGGTGCGTGGCAACGGCCCGTGCGCCATGTTCCTGAGCGCATCCACCACCATGCTGGCACCGAGGTCCGCGAGCCGGTCGTGCAGGCTGGCCGTCGTCTCACCGGGCGCAATGGCAATGGGTTCGCAGCGCAGCGTATCGCCGGTGTCGAGCCCAGCGTCCATCTGCATCAGGGTAATGCCGGTGTGCGTATCGCCCGCTTCGATGGCGCGGTGGATCGGAGCCGCGCCGCGCCAGCGCGGCAGCAGGCTGGCGTGGATGTTGATGCAGCCCAGGCGGGGGGCGTCGAGAACCCATTGCGGCCGCACAAGCCCGTGGGCGGCCACCCCCAGCACATCCGGGTGG